>JAZGCT010000146.1:0-3474 GCA_036477085.1 Thermoplasmata archaeon
GGTTCTGTGATGGTGGAGAAGTTCGGTTCGCTCTACCGGACCTTTGAGGATGTCTCGGTCGACGAGAACGCGCTCAAGGACGAGGGCTTCAAGGGCAAGTGGACCAAGGGCTTCATCCAGGTGGCCAAGGAGAACATCGCTCCCCCAGAGGTCAACATCGACGCCTTCATCGAGGTCACCTGTCCTTTGCCGGACGGGGTTGATCATATTCGGGAAGCACTTTTGACGGCCCAGAAGACCGACAAAGTGGACATCAAGATACAATACATCGGCGCTCCCAGGTATAGACTCGTGGTCAACGCTCCTGACTACAAGTTAGCAGAAGAGGAGCTCCTGATGGCATCCGAACGGGTCATCGAATACATCGAGGCCCATGAGGGAAAGGCGAAATACCAAAGAAAAGAATGATGTAGAAAAGGATAGATATGCGAACGGCGATAAGGAGATGCAAGGACTGCGATGTCTACACTCTGAAGGAACATTGTTCGAAATGTGGCTCTCAGACCGTCATGGCATTACCCCCCCGGTACTCACCCGAGGACAAGTACGGCCATTATAGAAGGAAGCTCAAGAAACTGAATGCAAGGTCATCGTGATGGACAAGATAGAGATACATTATGACGAGAAACCGGATCTCGACGATCCAGTATTCATAGAGGGACTCCCAGGCATTGGTAATGTGGGAAAGCTGGCGGCGGAACACCTCATCGACCAGCTCAAGGGCAAGAAGTTCGCAGATATCATCTCAAAGCACTTCCCTCCCCAAGTGGTCATAGAGGACAACGGAGTGGTCAGGCTGGTGGACAATCAGCTGTATTATGCCAAGAGGGACGGTGCGAACCAGGACCTGGTCATACTTACCGGGGACTATCAGGGTCTTACGCCGGAAGGCCAGTACGAGCTTTCGGATTTCATACTCGGCGTCCTGAAGGAGCTCAATGTGAAGAGGATCTTCACTCTCGGTGGATATGGTATTGGAAGGATGATCAAGAAGCCGCGCGTGCTTGGTGCTGCCACTGAGGAATCCCTGGTCAAGGAGATGAAGAAGCTCGGAGTGGTCTTCTCCCGTAACGAACCCGGTGCTGGCATAGTGGGTGCCAGCGGCCTGCTCCTTGGAATGGGCAAGTACTACGGGATGCAGAGCGTCTGCCTGATGGGCGAGACCTCCGGTTATTTTGTCGATCCCAAGAGCGCCCAAGCCGTGCTTGAGGTTCTGGCCAAGATACTGGGCGTCACCGTGAACTACGAGGAACTGGAGGCCAAGGCCAAGCAGATCGACTCCATCACCGCGAGACTGAAGGAGATCGAGGCCAAGGTGGACCAGGACGAGGACTTGAGCTACATAGGATAGTCCGAAAAGCTAATTATCTGACACTCGTTAAGCGTCAATCGTAATCATGGAAGACGAGGACAAGAAGAAGATCTACGGCAAGGGCTATGGGGATGGGCTCAAGGATGCTTGGAAAACCATCATTCGCCTCACGACCAGAGGGCATTCCGTCCACGAGATTCGTATGATATCAAAAGGCATTGTTACTTCCATTCCGAACAGGGTCACCGAGAAGGTGGCAGATGTCGACCCGTCCACTCTCCTGCCGAAGGAAGAGCCTCTGATTCGCTACGATATGACCAGGCCCTTGCAGGAAGGTCGAAGTCACATTGTCAAGGAGAGGAGGCCGGACAGAAGTTTCCTGATATTCCAGGAACTGGTAGATAGGGGCGCCCCGGGCCTGTGCGTCACCAGGATCCATCCAGATGAGGTGAGAGAGACATACGGTATGGAGAACGTCAGGTTCGTTTGGCTGACTAGATCGGAGAAGGGAACCACTGTTCTTGGTGCCTTGGGCGCTGAGGAGGAGTTCGTGTCTCCCACAAGTCTCGCAGGTCTGGCCACGATTCTCATCAGGTTCATGGAAGAGGGCGGGAAGGCGATACTCCTGGAAGGGATTGAGTATCTCGTGACCCAGAACAGCTTCAGTCCCGTGCTCAAGTTCCTGATGAACGTCAAAGAGAGAGCCCTTTTGAAGAACGTGACATTTCTGCTGTCAGTCGATCCCTCAACAATGGACATAAAGGAATACCAGCAGATATCCAGGGAGATCGGACGTGAGGTTTAGGCGTGCTTGCCTTTCGAGATGATCTTCGATGAGGGACATGCGCGAGATCGTCAAGAAGGGATATGAAGAGGGAGATTATCTCGAGTTCTATCGCCTTGATGAAGAGATAGATGAGTATCCATTGGCGAAGGCCAACATCGATAGGATGACCGCTTTCCTGCAAAAAGGGGCGAAGATACTGGACCTTGGATGTGGTCCTGGAATTCCATATGACAAGTACCTTGCTGAACAAGATTTCAGAATCACCGGCGTCGATTTCGTACAGAAACATATAGACTGGGCCAAGGAACATGTGCCCGAAGCCACCTTCATCCAAAAGGATATTGCTGAACTTGACTTTAACGGACGATTATTTGATGCAATTCTGTCCCTCTACACGATTTTCCACATTCCCAGGCAAGAGCACAGAGATCTCTTTCTCAACATGCACCGGACCTTGAAGGATGACGGCTTGCTCCTTGTGACGATGGGCACTGGATGTGAAGATGAGATGGAAGTTTGCGACTTCATCGGATCAGAGATGGTCTGGAGCTCCTATCCTCTGGAGGAGAACTTGACACTCGTTGAGGATTGTGGTTTTGAGATAGTGCACTGGGAGGAAGAGGGCGAGAAAGGTCTTCCTGAACATCATCTATGGGTATTGGCTCGGAAGAAGTGAGTGATGTCATCTTCTGTGTTCCAACCAAAACCCTAAAGCCAATGATTTGTATGACATGAAAGTAATCCCACTGAACTGTGCTCCCGTAGTGTAGCCCGGCCAATCATTCGGGCCTTTCGAGCCTGGGACTCGGGTTCGAATCCCGACGGGAGCACCACCTTTCTTCAGATTCCTTATCTTGATTGATTTGCAGGATTCCAAAACCTTTATCACCCAAACTACATGCAATATGAATAGAGTAATGGAGCGGGATAAGCATGTTCCACGAGATCATCATAGCCCTGGTAACGGTTCTGGCGCTTGCGATAACGATCATATCCGCCCGATCATATAGGAGATCTGGCAACAAGAAGGTACTGCTGGTAACGATCACCTTCGCATTCTTCTTCGTGAAGGGTCTGGTCCTTTCCTACGGCGTCCTAACTGGTGAGATGGACTTCAGTACATTGCTGCTTTACTCGTCGTTGCTGGACCTATTCATCTTGATGTCCCTTTTCGCCAGCATCATAATCAGAAAATAGAGCGGGTTATCCCATGGACGACCAGCTTCTGGAACTGGAAACGAGACAGAGCATATACGACCTCATTGAGAGTGTACCAGGTCTCCACATGAGAGAGATCCAGAGAAGGCTCAACTTAGAGGTCGCCCTAGTTGACTACCATCTGCACATAATGGAGAAGGCCGAGATCGTCAAGTCA
>JAZGCT010000147.1:0-3156 GCA_036477085.1 Thermoplasmata archaeon
AATAGCGTACTACGAATCATTGCAGAGCGACATGAAGAAGGAGCTGGAGCCGCCCAAGCTCTCCGGAATGCTGAGTTCGCTCAAGAAGGGATAGGTGGTCTTTTGAAGGTAATCATTGAGGGGGAGAAGAGAGAGGTCAAGAGTGTCTGGATGGAAGATGGCATAGTGAAACTGATCGACCAGAGGAAGCTTCCGGATGCGTATGATCTCTTCAATGCCAGAAGCGTGGAGGAAGTGGGTTTCGCCATTGAGGACATGGTTGTGAGAGGCGCACCAGCGATCGGTGCGACCGCGGCATACGGAATGGCCCAAGCAAGCCTTCAGGACAGGGACCTGGAGGAGGCTGCGCACATCCTGAGGGATACTAGACCGACGGCGCACGACCTTTTCCATGCGATTGACCACATGCTGAAGGAATTGAAGGAGGGGAAGGACCCAGCGGTCGCTGCTGACCTATACGCGGATGATATTACGGAAAGGTGCAGGAAGATTGGCATCAACGGCAACGAGGTCATCAAGGACGGGGACAAGATACTCACTCACTGCAATGCTGGTGCTCTCGCTACGGTGGATTATGGAACGGCTCTCGCTCCCATACGTTTGGCACACAAGAGCGGAAAGGAGATATTCATCTGGGTGGACGAGACCAGACCCAGATTGCAGGGAGCATGCTTGACCTCATGGGAACTCGTGGGTGAAGGCATTCCCCACGCCATAGTGGCCGACAACGCGGCTGGATATTACATGAAGGATGGGCAGGTCAACCTGTGCATGGTCGGGGCGGACAGAATAGCGGCCAACGGAGACGTGGCAAACAAGATCGGTACCTACAGCAAGGCGGTCATAGCCAATGAGAACGGTATCCCATTCTACGTCGCGGCGCCAGTAAGCACCTTCGACTTCGAACTCGCGGAGGGAGATATGATACCCATCGAGGAGAGGGACCCCCTGGAAGTGTTGGTATTCAGGGGCAAGAGGGTCGCACCGTTGCAGGCGGAAGCAAGGAACCCGGCATTCGACGTGACGCCCGCGAAGTACATCACCGGATACATAACAGAGAAAGGGGTGCTCGCTGCCGATGAACTTATAATATTGTCGCAATGATTTTAAGGTTTGAGCGTTCTGTTGTTCCGATGGACTGCCCAGTATGCGGATATGACAATGATGGAAATGTTAATAGCTGCGGGAGATGCGGTACCGATTTCGCATTTCTCAATACAGAAGAGAGAACGGGGGGCAATCCTGTCATTAGCGTCAAGAGGGGAGCAAGAGACGAGGACGAAAGTGACTGAGACGGTCATCTGAGATAAGATTTTAACCTATCAACACTTTTTCCGCCACATGTACTTGGTCACTACCTGGTTCGGTTCGTTTCTCATCAAAGATGATGAAATCGTTGAGAAGAAGCTGTTCCCGATGGAAAAGGAGGAAATAGCTCAGAGGTTGATCAGGGTCGAAGACTGGAAGATGGTTAGGGAAGAAAATGAACTCGTAAAGAACCTGGAGGAGTTCTTCGTTCTGGAGAAGAGGTTGAAGAGAATCGGAGGAACGTACTCTCAGGAGGAGCTGGAACAGCCGAAGCCGGAGGACCATGGGTTCAACAAGTCCCTTCTGAGGGACGCGATGATAGAGGTCGCCAAGAAAAGGTTGAGAAAGGCGGTCGGGATGGATGATCATGTCTCCCAGGCGGTGCATGCGATCGATGACCTGATCCGGACGTCAAACCTTCTTTCCGAGAGGCTTCATGCATGGTACAATCTTCATTTCCCGGAGCTGGAGAAGTTCGTGAGCGGGACCAAATATGCCGAGCTAATTGCGGAACATGGGGACAGGGAGAGCATCCCGGGTGTGGAGTTCGAAGGGTCGGTTGGTGCAGAACTGGCCGAGGAGGAAAGGGAGACCATAATGCACTTTGCGCGGCTCCTGACCGAGGTGGACTCCGAGAAGAGGAAACTGGAGGAGTACATCGAGGCCAACATGAAGGACCTGGCTTCCAACATGTCCCATCTGGCAGGTCCATTGATAGGTGCAAGACTGATCTCACTGGCCGGGGGTTTGGATGAACTCGCAAAGATGCCCTCGAGCACCATTCAACTTCTGGGAGCGGAGAAGGCTTTGTTCAGGCACATCAAGGAAGGGACGAAACCTCCCAAACATGGAGTCATATTTCAGCATCCTTACCTCCACAAGGCACCATACTGGCAGAGAGGCAACATCGCAAGGACCTTCGCGGGGAAGATCGCGATAGCGGCAAGGGCGGACTACTACTCCAAGGAGTTCATAGCGGATAGGTTGAAGATCGACCTAAAGAAGGCCTTCAAGGAAATCAGGAAAAAGCACAAGGACCCTCCAGTGCGCCTGAAGAAGAGAAAGAGGTAGACCGCCGATAGACAAAACTATATGCAAAACTGCCATTATCACCCGGGGGTATCCATGTCCTGGAATATGGCTGAACTGAGAACTCTGAAACCCAATAGATTCATTATAATCGATGACGAACCATGCAAGATAATGAGCCTGACCAAATCCAAGCCAGGGAAGCACGGAGAGGCCAAAGCAAGGGTCGAAGCGGTCGGGATCTTCGACAACCAGAAGAGGACCCTCGTTCATCCGGTTACTCACAAGGTCAAGGTGCCCATAATAGACAAAAGGAAGGCGCAGGTGCTCGCATTGATGGGGTCAGAGGTCCAGCTGATGGACATGGAGACATATGAGACGTTCAACTTGTCCATCCCGGACGAGTTCGCTGGGAAAATGGAACCCGGAAAGGAGATACTGTACTTCGTGGCGATGGGAAGGAAGAAGATAACCAGGGTGTAGTGGGGGACTCATGCCAGGACTCCTATTCGCTGATGCAAGTTCGACTCTAGATGATTCTGATTTTGCCATCTTTGGGGTGCCTTTCGACGGCACCAGCTCGTTCAGGTCAGGAACCGCACAAGCACCCGAACAGATAAGGAAGGCCTCTCAAAACTTCGAGACCTTCAAGTTCGAGCATGGTGAGGACATGGGTTCCATCAGGTTTTGCGATCTTGGGGACCTGGAGAAGTTCGGGAACGTTGACCTCATGATGCAGGGAGTGGAGACCTTCTCAAGTGACCTGGTGAGAAAGAACAAGTTCCCCATAGCTCTGGGCGGCGAGCATTCTATCAGTTC
>JAZGCT010000148.1:0-5593 GCA_036477085.1 Thermoplasmata archaeon
CTCGAGACGATGACGCAAGTATCGCACAGGACCTTGCCGTACTTGTTTATGACATCAACAGCATCTGGAGCCTGCTTGCTGACAGATTCACTAGTACACGCCCAAAGTTCCGGACCATTCCAGTCGCCCTCCTGCAGTATTCTGGCGAGTTTCTTGAGCTCACCGACCGAACAATGTGGACAACCTATCGTTATGAGATCCGGTTCTTCACTCGTGTTCCAGCCGCTTTCGACATCCTCCAGGTCCTCTTTCTCGATCTGCACCTTCTCGTACCCTTCGCTTAGCCCCAACGACCATTCGGGTGTTAGCTTCTCAATGTGGAACATTGACACTGAACCCGACGAGGCCAGAGACGCGGACAAGGTCTTCAGGTCATCTTCAGATGCCGAGAGGTTTCTGAAGTAGGGTATCCTGTTCCCGCAGATCTCACCGGCGAAGTATCCTAGCGATGCGAAGTCCTTCTCACCAGCTTCGAACCCTAACTCAATAAGAACATCCCCTTTCCGGTGCTCTTCATCATGCAAACCGTGGTTCGGTGTGAATCCTGTTATCGATGAAGCAAGGGCTGAGGGGCCTCCTTCCCTGTTCGTTCGGGCGCCCAGCACCGAGTTCGCGAAGACAACAGCCGATGATTCCGCCCATGATATGTGCTCTCCCAACCGAGGTCTATTACCAATGAGGTAGGGTGTGCACGTCCAGCTGTTTGTCACTCCCAACTTCTCATAGAGCCCCACTATCTCCTTCTGCTTCGAGGCGAACTCCTCCCGGACCCTCATCTCCGCGTACCGCTCCCTGTCCATACCTATTGGGTTCACTGTTGAGTTGACCTTGGAACTGCAGCCCACGGTTATCTCAGAGAGGAACCTTACCCCCGGATCGCCAATGGTCTTGTAGGAAGCCCCGGAAATATGCGTTGAAGTGACTGGTATCAGATCGGTCGCTTCATACACCTCCCCGAGTGCGATAAGGAGTTCCATGGCTTTCCTTTCACCCTGGCTACCCTTGTTGAGTAATCTCTCTTGTTCTTCTGTCAGTTCCAGTAGTTCACCCCGTCGATTCGAAGTAACCCTCAGCGTTCCTTAGCGCGGTCTCCCTCTTCTTGGGATAGCTCTCGATTTTTGACGACACCGAGATGATGTCCTTGTGCTTCACCATTTGCATCTCGCCTAGATATGCTTTCTGCTTATCCAGCCTTGCATGCAGGACGCATTCCCCATCTATCCTCGAATCCAACTCGTTCAAGAGATCATCGTGAGGGATGGAATCCCTCATCCTATTCCAGAAGTCGCGAATCTCGGATTTCCTACTCGTCTTGGTTTCGAGAAACACTATCGGGTTTCCGTGATGTCCGGTCATCATCTTCTCCAACATAGCGCTATCTGGAAGTAAGAACCCAATCGCCATTCTAACTTTGGACAGATCTTCTGTTGCATGACAGAATGCCCTGAGCTTCACGTTGAGAAACATTGATACTCACATCCCCGTGAGGTCTTCCAGTACCTTTCTTACAGCCTGATGATATTCCTCTAGTGTTCCTTCATTCATGATGACGTGATCGGCCTCTTCCATTGCCTGTTCTATGCCCCATCTCTTCTCCCTTTCATCCCGCTCATCGAACCGCTCTCTTGTCAAGGTCGCGTCCTTTCTGCCCCTTCGTCCTATCCTTTCATATCTGACATCGCTCGAAGCATCGATTGCCACTACGAACATATCAGATGAGAAAGCTTCTCCAAAGACCTTGATCTCGGCTATCCCTCTTATGCCGTCGATCACCACTCTCTGTCCGGTGATTCTGGGAATCGTCCTCGTGGCCCAAATACCCATTCCGTTCTTCTCCCTCTCCTCATTTGCCAGACCGCCCACTGACACATCACTTGGACTCAGTCCCCTTTTTCGTGCCTCCTCCCTAACAATGTCCCCCATCCGTACGACGTCAAATCCAAGATCCTCAGCCACCTTGACAAATTCCTCTTTTCCGCTGCCGGGCATGCCAGTGACGCATACAACCTTTGTTGTTATCTCCCTTCCTCCGATTGGAGCATCTGGGGTACAATATATTAGATTGTTGTTGATTTCGAGGGTCTGTCACCGCAGTTACAATCTCAACTTCCTGGCAATCTCGATGCGAATGGGACATTGGGAAAAAAATATTTGGTGCCGTATGTTAATGAAAAGACACAGTCTGGTGGGTCGTCATCGAGACAAACCAGGAACGAATCGAGTCCGATGTCCCTCGCTTTACACAATACGTCGAACCCCGACTTGCAGCACCTGAAATCTTTGGGGCAGTCCGTCTTGTCAATGATCTCCTTCACCTCAGAGAGTGTTTTGTCATCGATCTTTGTCTCACCATCTGACGCGATCTTGAACCACCTTGTTTGTGAAGTTTGCTTTGTGTTCTTGAAGTCTTCCATGGAAGTCGTGTTGAACAAGCGCTACTCTGACACACGATTCACGAATTCAATCACGTTTGTGACCGTTCATGTCCAATTCTCGTCCTCTACCCCTATGTTGGTTTACCGAAAAGTAGAAATAAGCACCCAGCTTGTTATACACATCAAATGGGGAGGTGGATTCGTGCCTCTGGATTTGGACCTGAAGAAGCTACGATTCGGAACTGAATTGCTCAAGAGGGGCTTCGCAAAGATGCAGAAGGGCGGGGTCATAATGGACGTTACGAATGCCGAGCAGGCCGTGATCGCCGAGGAGGCTGGTGCCATTGCGGTGATGGCCCTGGAGAGGGTGCCTGCCGACATCAGGACTGAAGGTGGGGTTGCCAGAATGGCTGATCCTCTGAAGATTGCTGAGATTATTGATACCGTATCAATACCCGTTATGGCTAAGGCCAGAATAGGCCACTTCGTAGAGGCTCAAGCTCTTCAGACCCTCGGCGTCGACATGATCGACGAGTCAGAGGTCCTTACACCTGCAGATCCGTTCTATCACATCGACAAAAGGAAGTTCGAGGTACCGTTCGTGTGCGGTGCCAGGAACCTCGGCGAGGCAGTGAGAAGGATCTTCGAGGGCGCCGCAATGATCAGGACCAAGGGGGAGGCCGGGACCGGTAACGTGATTGAGGCCGTCCGTCACCAAAGGCTGATAAACCAAGCGATTGACGATCTCAAGAAGCTGGATGATGCCGCTTTGAACAGGCTGGCAGACACCTACGCTATCAGCTACTGCAATTTGCTGGGGGACGTTAGAAGCCGGGGCAAGGACGCGGAGAAGATCGACGGCGGCGAATACGTGTACGAAGGTGGCAGCCTTTCAGACGTTTGTGAAGGATTGGTGGATGTCGTCATTGAGATTAAGGAGCTTTCTAGGCTACCAGTAGTCAACTTCGCTGCTGGTGGATTGGCCACACCTTCCGATGTCGCTATGATGATGCAACTCGGCTGTGACGGCGTTTTCGTCGGATCTGGGATATTCAAATCTGAGAACCCAAAAGAAATGGGAATTGCCATCGTCGAGGCCACTACCAATTTCGACGATCCCTCTGTCATAGCAGAAGTGTCCAAAGGTCTCGGGGATGCGATGAAAGGACTTGAGATCAGCGAGATACCTGAGGACCAGAGGCTTCAGGAGAGAGGCTGGTAATCACCTCAACAACATGATCGACGAGTTCTTCCACACCAGTTCCTTCCAGCGCCGAGATTTTCATTCGTTCGGATGATGTAGTAGACACATCCATCTTGTTCTCGACAACGATGACCGGGATCCCCCCGAATTCCTCTTCAATCGTCTTCAACAAGTTCTCCTGCTTCTCAATCTCATAACCACATGTTTCCGAAGGGTCCAACATAAACACAACAACATCTGCCAGATGCTCTAGCGCATTTATTGCCTGTCTCTCTATGGCATTGCGATCTTTGAGTTCCCTGTCCAGCAATCCCGGTGTGTCAATGACCTGATATGTCTGGAACTTCTTCTCGAAATGACCTATGGATACCCTCTGCGTCGTAAAAGGATAGCTCGCAATCCGGGGTTTGCCGCTGGACATGGCCTCCACCAACTGGGATTTCCCCACATTGGGGTATCCAGATACTACGATCGTGGGCTGGTCAGGGTTCACGCCCGGCATCCTCTTCATCTCCTGTCGGGCCCGGTTCAAGAAATCCAACTGCTCTTTGATGTCCTTAACGACAGAAGAAATCCTGCCGTATACGCCATTGCGGATCGATTCGATTTCCTCCGCTTCCTTCGCTCGGGATATATTCTTCGAGCCATTTCTGGCGATTTGAAGGCACTTCGACCTGCACCACTCCAGGGAAGCTAGGCTCGTCTTCAACTTGTCGGTGTCCAGCAGGATGTCTATCAGAGCCTTGTAGAACGGATGGAGGTTGTCTATGGTTGGAAAGGCCTTGATGTACTTCTTCAGAGTCGAGTCGATGGTTTGTGAGGACGATGTCAGCTTCGCTTTGGCTATCTTCTGTTTCTTCTTCACGAATGCGTATTTCCCGGTTATCGAGACCTTGGATGCCCTCTTGAATGCCTTATCCAGAAGTTCGTCTGAGGTGAGTATCGTCGGGATTCTGAACACGTTGTGAGGAATGCGACCAGCGAAATAAGATTATCGTTCCCAAACCCACATCTAGATGAGCCTTATTCCAGCGTTCCAGAGCAGAATGAATATCAGGCCTCTCACGATTCCGGCAGCGAAGTTGGTCAGCAGGAAGTAGTTTCGTTTCATCAACTTGCCTTCTTCGTTGAAGAGCGCATAGACGTAGATGGGAACAGTGTCGGTCATGAACGGGATGCTCAGGAGAATGAACAGGCCAACGTACCCTGTCTTGTCCACGAACCAGATGGATAACTTGACGATTTTGTTGACGATCCTGTACTTCTCGGACCATCTACGGATGTTGTCCTCGACCTTCAGGCCCAGAAAGAAAATGGCCCAGGCGCCAACCATCTTTCCCAGCCCGATCACAATGGCCGTGGCCACCATGTAGGTGGGGTCCTCAACGAAGATGAGGGCCAGCTCGATGGGCAAGGGCAGGATTATGGCTACCAGAACGCTGTAGGTGAAAAGGAGCGGGAAGAACACAAAAGGATTGGCTGTCGCATCGCTGAGAAGCGCAATAAAATCCATGGCATACCCGATTGCAAGATGTCGGTGCAAGTATAAAAATGGGTATCTAGGCGATCTTCGGTGAAGCCTTCCCCGAGCTCAAGAGGACGACCCTGCTGTCAGACTTCTCGTCAATGATATCGTATCCCAGCTTGGAGGCCAGTTTCCTGCTGAAATCCTTCACCGTCCCATGCAATGGCATGTTGTCTATGCTCAGTCTCTCCCTGGATGCGCCGACGAAAACGTATGCCTTTGACTCCACGAAGTCAGGCTCCGCTTTCTTTATGAGCTCAGAATATTGGCCCTCCCATCCAATGTTCCACCCGTCCACCAGGGTTAGACGGATCACAGTCCGAGTGTCAAGCGAAGGAAGCAGTTCCAGGGTTCTGTTCAACCTCTCCCAGCTCCTCTCGCCGATGGGTGCGCACAGCTTCCTATGGATTCCAGCATTCGGTGCGGCTACTGTCACGTAGAGTTGAGTTGGTAGAGGATCTAGATTCTCCAGCACTTTCGGAGTCGTCC
>JAZGCT010000149.1:0-4229 GCA_036477085.1 Thermoplasmata archaeon
GCCATCACAGGGGGCGGCATCGCCAACGCGTGCAGGGCCGGCAAGGTCGCAGGCGAGGTCCTGGCCAAATGCGTTCAAGAAAAGGACTTCTCCGCTGGGCGCCTTCAGGAGTATGAGAAGGGATGGAGAGCGCTGATGGAGGAGAGGTTGTACCGAAACTGGATGGCCAAGGAGAAACTGGTGACCCTTTCCAACGAGACCTTCGACAAGATCATCGCAACGCTAGACGAGGTCGGCGTGGAAAAACTCAACGTATACAACATCCTAAAGGTCATCGAGGCGAAGCATCCAGAACTGGTCGAGGAGTTCGCTGACCTGCTCTAGTTAGATTTTTTATATCTGCTTTCCTATGGCGCAGTGGATGAGCTTGGAGTACGGATGGAGAGCGCTGACGCATCTTTCTGAGATAGACGAATCCAAGTATGGCGGAACGGTCAGGTTGGGGGGCTGGATCGAGGACATCAGGAACCTGGGCGGTATAGCTTTCATTCAACTTAGGGAGAGGGACGGCGTTCTTCAGGTGACCGCCCTCAAGAAGGAGAACGAGGAGCTCTTCAAAACGTTAACGTCGCTGTCGAGGGAATCTGTAATCGTGGTCGAAGGCAAGGTCCAGGAGAACAAGGAGGCTAAGCTCGGCTTTGAGATTCTGCCGGCCGAGTTCGAGGTTCTGAGCGAGGCCGAGACTCCATTGCCACTTGGGGTCGCAGACAAGGTGGGAGCGGAGCTGGACACCAGGCTGGATAACCGGTTCATGGACCTTAGAAAGCCGGAGCACAATGCGATATTCAAGGTAAGGTCCGCTCTGCTCGAGGGCATTCGTGGATACTTCAGCAAGGAGAAGTTCATCGAGGTCCATACGCCCAAGATCGTTGCGGCCGGCGCAGAGGGCGGTTCTACCCTGTTCCCGATCCAGTACTTCGGTACGGACGCCTATCTGGCTCAAAGTCCACAGCTTTACAAGCAGATGCTGATGGCGACCGGCTTCGAGAGGATCTACGAGATCGCACCGGCATACAGAGCGGAAAAATCGGACACGGTGAGACACATCGCGGAGTTCATCTCTTTGGATGTGGAGATAGCTTTCATCAGGTCGTCCGAGGACGTTATGGACTGCATCCAGGAGCTTGTGAGGGACACCGTAGCGTTCGTGAAGGAGAACACATCATTTGAGCTGGGCCTGCTGGGAATCGACCTTGAGACCCCTGAGATTCCGTTCAGAAGGATCACACATGCGGAGTGCGTCGACATCCTCAAGGAGAAAGGAGAGGGGTTGTCACCAGAAGAGGATCTGGACACTGTTGGCGAGAAACTTATCGGAGAGGTTATGAAAGAGAAACATGGCATCGATTTCTACTTCATCACGGATTTCCCAACTGCGATCAAGGGCGGCACCTTCTACGCGATGAGGAAAACTGAGGATCCATCATTGACAGGATACTTCGATCTGGGTTATGGAGGCTTAGAGCTCGTTTCCGGCGGTCAGAGGGAGCATCGGTACCATGTCCTGGTTGAGCAGATGAAAGAGAACAACTTGGCTCTGGAAGACTTTGAGTTCTATCTCAACGCTTTTAGATACGGGATGCCTCCGCACGGAGGGTTCGGTCTGGGTATCGAGCGCTTCATTCAGAACATGCTTGGGATTTCAAACATCAGAGAGACGGTTCTGTTCCCGAGGGATAGGTCAAGGCTTGTTCCATAGGTTGCCTGTCTCCTGAGATTGAGCATGGAGTCTTGCGGAATGGTCTACACATCAGCTACTTGACCCATCCTTGCTTCGGGTCACTACGTGCCTGACCAACACCTTGAAATCGTCCCTGATTTCCTTGATATGATCATCCATCGAATCCATCTTGCTCGCGAATTCGCCATAGGATCCATCAAGTCTTTCGAATCGCTTGTTCATGGAACCTATTCCGTCATCAACCGAATCAACCTTACTTCCAACACCCTTCACTTCAGTACTTACACCATCGACCTTGTTCTCCAGGTTCTGGAAATACCTAGTAGCCGTGGAGTACCCCTGAAATATCTCTGATATCAGGTCCTCTGTCTTCACAGTGAATCCCTTGAACTCCCCCGTGGGTTCGTAGAACCTCTTCCTGATACTTGTAACTGTGATGAGCCCCTCCTTGATTCTAATCGACTTACACAGCTCCTCGATGGTTTCCCTTTCCCCTTCACAGACTATTCGGACTCGACCGTCGAGCAAGTTCTCAACATGTCCTTTGAGCCCAAGTTTCCGAGCGATTCTGCGGACCAGGGCCCTGTAGCCAGTTTCCTGAATGTCCCCCCTGACAAATATGACGGCCCTTGTTGGCATTCGTCCCAGGAATCTCCCGGATTCTATATAAGCCTGTGTGATTGGAGGCCAGTCGATCACCTACCCAGCGAAGAAACTCATTATCGGCAGTATCAAACAACCCATCAGGTGCACCCTTTTCACCCCGATTAGAGGGGGTATCATTCCAATGCACGTGGCCACACCACCAACCACCAGTCCCAAGGGCCCAGAGAACAGGAATATCATGATGACCAGGTAGGACACGACCCCCATCACCAGCTTCTTGTAGGGAACTCTCGAGAACCTCCTCGCGAACATCTTCCCCATGACGTGAGTCAGACCGTAAGCCACTATAGCAGCCAGCAGCACAGAGAACAGCATCAGGGACATCTGGGGAGGCACGTTCTGGAAGGGTTCCCACGGGACTATGTTCTTCCCTATCATCAGCTTCACGGCGTTCATTGCGCCGCTCCTGGCCTTTAGAATGACGAATAGGGCCAGGATGGTGAATATGCCCGTTGCGGTGTTGACGCCGGATATGGCTATCATGAACTCCTTGTTGCTTTCCAGGGAGTCGACCTTCTTCGGTTCACCTCCTCCAAGGAGCTTTGCGATTACGGTTGCTGAGGCCGAACTGATTCCCGGAAACCAACCCACAAAAGTTCCGGCCAAAGTACCTGAGAATACCGCTCTCGTCTTTCTCCATCTGGCTATCTTTGGAGGCTCGTCCGTGATCTCTTGCGGCGGGATCGAAGGCTTGTCCATCAAGGATATGAGCATTGTGGAGATCCCGAACAGTCCCGTGAACAGAGGGAAGAACACCACCATGCTGCTGTCTATGACCAGTTGAGGAATGGGATACCAGTTGTTCTGGGCGAATCCCGGAGTGCCCAAGATGATGAATCCGAGAGCGCCGGAAAGCAGGAAGACCCCCGATGCGAGACCTTTGGGGATCAAGTGACTTGACAATGACAATTTCCCCTTCACGATTCCGAAGACCCTGACCTTGGCGCCCACCTCTAATGGAGCTTTCCCGTCCAGATATACTCTCACAGTGGAATCTTCTTGTGCCAGAACGAAGCTCTCTTGACTACTCTGCTTTGCAACGACCCCGTCAACTATCACTGCCTGTTGCAAGTGCTCTCTCAGCTGATCGATTCTGGTCGGCACGAATGCCTCCAGTCCCTCATCTTCCGAGAGGATTAGACCGTCCGGTACGTGGCAAGACAGAAAAGGTCTGCTCAATCTGGAGGTCCTCTTCTCCCCCCTCTCGGTCAGCACCAGCATCATCACCACGATCAGAAGGATGAAGAAGATCACGCCCTGGAGTTTCTCGTACGCGAATATGGGGGACCCCATCACCAGTCTAAGTGGAATGATCATGCACAAGGCCAGGAAGACCGCCATCAAGCTCCCGAACGCGGAGAGCTTCACCGCTTCGTATCCAAGTCCCTTCAGGAGCATCCTGTGTCCGGGAAGTACCGAAAGTGCTGTGTCGCCCTCGGGCGCCCCAAGGAATACCGAAGGAATGAAGTCTAAGAAAGTGTGGGTGACGACATTGCCGATTATGAGCGTGGAGACTATTAGCAGCAGTTCTTCCAGCGTTGGATCGGCCCAACCGAAGAGGAACATGGCCAGGGAGATCAGAGAACCCTGAAGGGCTATTGAAGCGAGGGCCACGTTGTTGACGTGCAGTCCGGGGATCAGTCCCGTGGCTATGCCGGCAATCACGCCGATCAACGTGAAAACAGAAGCGGCCAGAAGAAGTGTCAGCGGGTCCATGCCCAATGGGAATCGTCGGGGGTTCTCATAACGGTTTGTGAAAACCTCCCTTGAAAAGACCCTTCTTACATACATAGGAAAAGGTTATCTATTCTGATAACTATTACATGACTCAGCAAGATGGTCCCATGAAAGAAAGGATCTTCCTCGAAGCTGTGAATGACCT
>JAZGCT010000015.1:0-2545 GCA_036477085.1 Thermoplasmata archaeon
GGCGTCATGTGAGCCCACCAGTCCGGGTACGATTCTACCATTATCTCCGATATCTGTTCCACATCATCCATGGACAGTTCCACTGGTTCGTGCTCTCTCTGCATAATCTCTTCTCCCTTCTCCAGATGCATCAGGAACATCTCGTTCCTTATCCCGGGGTCATCTTTCTCCAGGACCAGGTCCTCACAATCTAGAGGAGCCATTATCTCAATCTCCACCTGGTCGAGCTGATCCAGCAGGACTTCCACCGCCTCACGAACCCCCCTGACCTGTACTATGGAATCCTTGAAGACCACCATCATGCCCTTGATCGTGTTTTCTTCCATCGCCATCAGGATCTTGGTATCATCCTTAGAGAACTTCCAGTCCACGATGAACCAATGATAGTTCAGAGGGTCCTTGTTGACGTGTTGCCAGAATCTATCTTCCAGCCCATCCTCGATGCTTTTGACCTTCATTGCTGTATCCCTTTCCTAAATGATTATCGGATACGGTTATCTATTTATCGTTCATCTAAGATACATCATACATGGTCGACGAACACCGCGTGACAAGCACGGAGATGACTTCCAAGTCCGGAGGGATATTCTGGGGGATCGTGTTCCTGGTGATTGGCTTGATCTGGTTGCTTGCAGCTTTGGAGGTCATCACGGCAGACCTGACCCTGGTCCTTCCAATAGTCGTCATTCTCGCAGGGGTCTATCTCCTCGTCACTAAACTGATGCGATGATCCGTGCCAGGATTCCAGCAAAACATTCTTAACCACGTTGTCTGATATCAAAAGAGGTGCTCCAATGCCAGATTTGAGGGACAGAGTAGAACAAGAGCGGGGGCTACTGAAGAGGATACAGCTTCATGTTCCGGGTTTTGCAGGCTACCGCAGGAAGGAGGACGTTCGAACAGCGGACAACATGCTCCGCATCCAGATGGCCAACATGCTCAAGGAAGTCCGAAGGTCCGTGGAGGACGCTCGTGGATCATTGGCGGAGAATTATGCTCTTGAGGTGATGGACAAGATTGGAGGTCTCATCTCAGGCTTCCAGACCATTGAGGGTAAGGTCCGCCACGCAGAGGGAGGATACTCGGGAATATCTGCTGCAATAAGGATCCAGGAGGACGAATTGAACCACTTGTACGAATATGACACTTCTCTACTTGACGCCTGCGTTAACATGGACAAGGAGGCCAAGTCTCTGAGAGACGCTGCCAGTGGCAGCAACGGTCTTCCCGAAAAGGTCACCAACCTTCGCAATATGATTCGGGACTTTGAGGATAACTTCAAGGCGAGAATGAACGCCATTACCCGCACGGATGTGATCAGGTGAGTTTGTTCGGATCAGAAACGGTCGCATGGGAGAACGCTGCAAAGAGGGGGAACATTTTGTGGCGCCATCCACGCAACATAAGGTTGAACGATAACATTGTCGTGAGAGAGGACGAGATCGCGGTCTTCTACAGGGACGGAAAGGCCATGGCATACATCGACCGTCCGGACAGGTATGCGCTCACAAGCATCAACGCCCCCATCGTGGGCAGGATAGTCAAGTTCCTCAGCGGTGTGGAGCAGAGGGCGGAGGTCTATTACATCCAGAAGAAGCCTTTTGATGGGAAGTTCGGTTCAAAGCAACCCTACCAGTTCAGGGACCCGGAGTTCCATGTTGTGAGTCTAAGGGTGTTCGGTCAGTTCAGGTACAAGGTCTCATCGCCGGAGAATTTCATCAATCAGTTCGTGGGGGCCATGAGCTTCACGTCGGCCGCTGAGGTCGAGGGCAGGATCAAGGAACAGATGGTTGTAGTTACGTATGACAGCCTGGGAGAGATCAAGAAGCGCGGCATGGCCGTGCTGGACATTGCCGCTAACCTGGAGGAGATAGAGCAGATAATCCTCTCCAAGTGCAACGATCATTTCGCACAATATGGCATCGAGATAGTCAAGATAACCGGGCTCAACATCAACCTTCCCGAAGAGGTTCAAGACGCGGTGGATGCAAGGTCCTCAATGGCAATTACGGGAACTGGATACACACAGTACCAGACCGGCCAGGCAATGAGGGACGCTGCCGAGAACCCCGCGGGTGGAGGTGCTGGTGCCGGCGTGGGAATAGGCGCTGGTATAGGCATGGGCTATCAGATAGCGGATTCCATGCGGCAACCCTCGGCAACACCCGGTGCGCCATGTATCAAGTGCGGTGGCATCGTCCCAACGGGTTCTAAGTTCTGCAATGTCTGCGGGGCCAGGCAGGAGGAAGGCACTGAATGCCCCAACTGCGGCAAGTTGGTTGCCAAAGGTAGCAAGTTCTGCCCCGAATGCGGGACATCCATGTCGGCCAAGGTGCCGTGTCCTAAGTGCGGTGTCGAGAACTCCAGAGGCAGCAAGTTCTGCAACAAATGTGGCGCCACTCTAGCTGAAACCCCAGAAGAGAAATAGACCGGGACGAAATCTTATTCTATCCCTTTTCAATTCCCATACGTTGAGTTCCATCACTTCGACTGAACCAGAAGGCGGTGACGAGTTCGGGTGCACCTCATGTGGCGCTGGACGGAC
>JAZGCT010000150.1:0-6498 GCA_036477085.1 Thermoplasmata archaeon
ATGTCGATGTAGCCCCATCCGGTGACGTTGTCCACGCCGGCTATCCCCCAATCCTCCGCATGGTTGATCATGAGGGCCCTGTAGACCGCGGGGAAAAGAGATGAATCGTTGGTGTAGTTGAGCATGAGAAGGGTGGCTGCTGCGACATGGGGCGCTGACATGCTCGTCCCTGACATGGATATGAAATCGCTACCGGTCGCCCACTTGGTATTGGCTGACATGATATTCTGTCCCGGCGCAACAACGGTCGGGGCGATCCTTCCGTCGTCCAGTGGACCGCGGCTGCTGAAAAAGCTGATGGAGTCGCCGACCCTTGAGTCGGAATTGGCATCGTTCATGCTCCCAACGCTAAAGATGTTGAACGCGTCAGCCGGGATGCTCACCGTGCCAGAGCCCGGACCGGAATTGCCAGCTGAAACAGCGATGGGTATGCCGAGGTCGTCTACTACAGCGTCCAGGAATCTTGAAGGTCCGCTGTTGCCGTTGGTCAGGCCTCCGCCTCCGTAGCTGAGGCTCAAGATGTCAGCGCCGGCCGTCTGGACCGCCCAATCGGTGATCTTCATGAAGTCTGTCCAATCTCCTCCGCCGACCCCGTCGTCCGTGTTATATCCGAACTTGCCGTCTATCAGATTGCGCATGCCGTATGCAACGCCCTGGTAGGTGGTGTCGTTGCTCAGGATGATACCTGCGATGTGAGTGCCGTGACCGTGGAAATCATCGGTCGAAGCTGGATTGTCTATGTACCTTGGGTCGAACTGGCCGTTGTCGTGAACCACCTTCTCGAATTCCTCGTGCAGGTTGGGATGTGTGCCGTTGATGCCGGTATCCGTGACAACCAGGTCACAGGGTCCTCCAGTTATGCCGCTACTCCACATGACGTTGGCGTATATCGCGTTGGGACTGACATTCAGGTGCGGGTACATCTTGAAGCTGGCGTGGACGAAACCTACATCCGGTCTATCAGCAATCGCTTGGATGGAGTGAACCGGGACCCAGGCTGAGAAAGAGTTGAAGAGATGCCCCTGGTAGCCCATTCGGTAGCCCAATGCTTCAAGCCGGCTGTACAGATCTTCCTGGATAAGGGCGTTATCGACCTCGGTGAGATCCAATATCTCCTTTCGGATCTCGTATGTCTTAAGGTCGATCTTCAGGTTGGTCTCCTCGAGGTGGCTGACCTCGGATGGCATCATAGTATTCTCGATTGGTCCCATGATGGAAACTGCATCAGCGGGTATCCTGGCCTTTGCACCCTGATATATAGCCGTCCTCTCGTCCATCAGTGCCTGGAGCGCAGCCTTGTGCTTCGCCCTGGTCTTCAGGCTAATCTCGTGAGAAGGATGTTCTCTCATCTCCACCACGATGGATACGATCTCGTTCTGTAAGCTATCGTCCCCCATGGCCTCCAGAAGTTTGGAATCTATCTTGTACGAAGAACCGTCCGCAAGGCCCAGTTCATATTCCATAAGTGATTCAAGATCCTCGAAAAGAATGCTTTCCCCGAGGTAGCTGGTCCTCTCCTCGACCATGTCTTTGACGATGAGATACCTCTGACCCGAGACCGGACCAAAGAGATATTCACCCCGAGGAAGGGGTTCCAGCAGCGCCTCTTCCGCTTGTTGGCTCTGGACGCTTCCTTTTCCAGGTGTCAACAGAGGCGATAACGAACCGACAAGGAAAAGCGCAGCGATGAGAAGGGGAGCCGCTTTACCGATTATTCTGCCCAACTTTTACCCCCAATCGTGCGAGTGTACCGTAGTCATATGTAGCTTTGTTCTAAAAAGTTTTGTGGTATGAATCTCGATATGGAATACGGTAGCCAGACCTAGTCTTTGACACCGTTTCTTCGCTTGTTGGTCTCTTCTTCCATCGTCTTGAGGGTCTCGGTCATCTGAGCGTAGTCGTCCCCGTCTCGAAGGTTCTCGAGATCTTCCATCAGGTCGTTCACGTCCACGCCCTCTTCGTTGGCGACCTTCAGGAGTTCCTCGGTCTCCAGAAGTGAGTTGTCGAAGATGTGCTTCTTGTCGATACTTTCTCCGACCTCGGCAGCCCTGTTTATCTTGGCCAGTGCCTTGAGATATCCGTCGTTGGCGAGGACCTCTTCGGCCTCATAGAGGACTGAAACGGCATCCTCAACATCTGCACCCTTCTCGCTGAGCTCGTTGACAAATTCTCGGACCTCTCCCAGCCTGGTCTCGGTGCTCTCTCTGAGCTCCCTCTTGACGGTGGCGACCCTGGTCAGCAAGGCCTCCGTCCTCTCCAGCGCTTCCTTGGTAAGACCAAGAGATTCGATCTCCGCCCTTTCTCTCTCGATGGATGTCAGGTCGTTCTTTCTCACTTCCAGGTTCTTCATTTCTTCGTCGAGAGACTCATTCAAATCCGTTAAATCTGAATCCAGTTCATCCAGCCCCGACTTCTCCTTGTTCAGAGCATCGATGAGTTCATTGGCCTCGTCCACCTTTCCCTGTGCCATAAGGTCCTCGGCGGAAGCCAGCACGGCCTCTAGGTTGGATATTTGGACACCTTTCCCTTTCAGTTCCTGGATTCCAATCCGGATGCCATCTAGATTAGCGCCAGCATCCTCGCTCACGGACATCCTGAGGCTGTCCGCCTCCTCGGCAACCACCCTCAGTTTCTGGAGTGCCTCAGCGCCGTCAGAGGTCTTCAGGGCATCTTGCAGGTCGCTCGCCAGATTGGACACGCTGACGCCCCACACAGCGGCCTTTTCGATGGCTTCTTTGGCCCGTTTCGTCTCTACCTCTTTCTCCTCGGCCAGGCTCGATGATTCCTCTGCCAGGGTCTTGGCCTCCAGTGCCAGTCTTTTCGCCTCGAAGGTGTTCCCCTCGCCCATCATGTCCTCGGCCCCCAGCAGGAGGCTTTCTGCGTCACCGACGGTCAATCCCTTGGCTTTCAGGTCGTCCAGAATGTTCCGAGCTTCGGAGATGACCTCGGACGCTTCTTGGCTCAGGCTCTCGGCAGTGCCGGCGGACTTCTCTCCCAGATCGCGCACCAATTGAATCCTTGATTTGTAATCGTACTCTGAGTTCCTGATATCTTCCAGTTCTTCCAGGATATCGTTGACGTCCGTGCCTGCCTCGGCAGCCTCTTCGACCTCGGATTTGACCTGCTCCAGCACTGCAATGAAACTCTCGTGGTCATTCTTCAGCTGCTCGGTCGCCCTGGTCGCCTCGATGATGTTCTTGCGGGCGGACAAGTATTCCTCTTCCTGGACATCCTTCTCGGCTTTCTTGAGAAGGTCCATCAGATAGCCGCCAGCTGCACCGTCCTCGATGAGATCCTCGAGCCTTTCCCGGGTGGTTTGAATGTCCTCCAGTGTCCTGGTGCTCATCATTGTCTTCCTGGCGTTGAGGTCGTCCAGTATCTTGTCCATTTCCGGTATTGATGATTCGTAGTCCTGGGATTCCTCAAGCATCTCTAGTCTGGTCTCGAAATCCTTGACCCCGATGCCGAAGCGGGTGGCATCGTTAAGGGCCTCATCAACTGACACTTTGACATCGGACCATCTTTCATGCACCTTTCTGAGCTCTTTGACCCTCTCTTCGGCCAGGTCACATGTGTCCATGGCATCGATGATGTTATCTTCAGTCATCTCCAGGTCGGCCTTCTCGATCAACTCAAGGACGGTCCTTGTCCGAATCCCGGTGCTTTCCATCTCGGCCACAGTCTCCCTCAGTCTGGATAAAGAATCGTGGACATCGTCCCTATTGCCCTCGAACAGGTTGTTGATGCGATCGAAAAGAAGCCCCGACTTCTCTATTATGTGTGAATAGTCATCCGAGCTCTCCAGCCAGGTGATGTCTTCCTCAAGCTCGTCCAGAGACACGTCCATCTCCTTCGCCCTGTTGATGATATGTTCAAGAGATGACATCCGATCCTTCGCCTCCCTGAACTGCTGGATCCTTTCTTCACCCAGGTCGCGAACGTTCCTCGCTTTCTTCTCAGCATCCCGGTATCTGAGCTTTTCTGCGAGCTCATTTGCCGAGTCTAGCATCTCGGACAGGTCGTCTGAAGAAACTTCATTCCCCTGAAGGAGGGATATCCCGTGCCGCGCCTCGACCACCGCCCAGTCCATCTTCTGGACCAACTTGGACTCGGTCTTCTTGACCTCCACCTCAAGGGCCCTGATCTTCTCAATTCGTGAACTGGGGTCGCTGTCCATCTCGCATATCTGGAGATCCGATTCCAGTGAATGAGCGTCAAAACCGCCCTCGCTCAGCCTCTTTATGGTCTCGCCCAAGGCCTCGCACGCTTTGATGGAATTCTCGAAAAGCTCCACCTTCTTCTTCGTCCTGCCGACAGCCTCGACGGCCACCTCGAACGCCTGGCTGAACCTTCCATCGTCGTAGGCCTCGGTTGCTTTGGTAATGATTTCATTCTCGTCCTCAAACGATATATCTGGGTGTTCTTGGACCAAGGTCCTTACCTCTTCCAAGGTGTCCCTGGCCTGGCTCCTTATCCTGTCCTTCTCCGCACGAACCTCGTCCAGGAACCTGGTCAGTTCTTCCAGGGAATCTGCGTTCCTCTCGGTGGTGATGTTCTGTAAGTCTGATTCGAAGACTGTTGTGGGAACCCCAGCGGTGTCCAGTAGAGTGAAGGTCTCCGCGATCTGCCCCAAGAAATCATCGAACCTCTCGGAAAGATCGATGGCCGCCTCCAGTTGCATCTCGGCCTTCTTGGCGATCTTCCCGGCCTTCTTGAAGTTCTGCTTCTCGACCGCAGATTCCGCTTCCCCGATGAGCTTGGGCACCTCGCCAACGTCCACACCAAGTTCCAGAAGCGAGTGAAGCTGGTCCCTCATCTTCATGAGTTCGACCGTGGTCCTCTCGGTCGCGTCGGTCATCCTTTGGAGAGCGACCTCCTCTATCTCCTTGGCCTCAGCGATTACCTGCTCCAGGTCCGTGACCTTCTCCAGCGACTTCATCTTCTTCCTGAGGTCGGTCACCTTGACCCCTTTGTCCTTTGTTCTGTCAAGTAGGGTTGCGAGCTCTTCCATTGTCCTGACAGAATCCTTGTGCAGAGCCAGGTTCTTGTTGACAATCTCTATGACATTGAGCAGTATCTCCATTGCCTTAACGAAGTTCTCTTCCGAGGCCGCTTCCTCCGAGATCTTCATTGCCTTCTTGATCTTCCCGGTGGGGACGCCCTTGTCTTCGAGCTCTTTCACCTTGGTTCCCAGTTTCTCGGCAGAGTTCTTGATCGCCCTGAGGGACTCTTTCTTCTCGGTCTGGATCTTGTCCGCAAGCTTCTCCGCCATCTCGACCGCTTCTTCGAAGTTCCCTTTCTTCCTCTCCCCGTCGGCCCCGTCCAGGATCTCGACAAGTTCGAGCCTGGATTCGGGTACAAGGAACAAGGTATCGATGCTCTTCCTGAGTGGAGCGAATTGTTCCACCACAACGAAGTTCATCTCCTTGATCAGGGACATCTCGGCGTTCCGGAGAACGTCCAGGCTCTTCTCAAGCCTTCCTTCCTCCAGGTCGGTCTTGGCGATGTCCATCCTGTGGGGATAAGAGGAAGCGTCGACACCCCACCTCTCAGCCCGGGTTGCGATGTCATCCAACTTCTCGAAGGACTCGTTGATGGCCACTTTCGTAGCCTCATCTATACTGGACCCACCGAGACTGGCCATTTTGATCGTGTTCTCGATATTGGCCGCGAGATGATTGGTGCCCGCTTTGGCCATCAGTTCCAGGGCATCCTCGGACACGATGCCCCTGTTCCCTAGTGAGTTGATCTTCTGATAGACCGGAGTGAGGTAGTTCTGCTGGACGTATCTCTTCATGCGAACATTCAATGAATCCCTGGTTCTGATGGATCCCACCCTAGCATCGGAGAAGTTGCCCTTGTTGAACTCTATGAGAATGTCCCTCAAGTCCTTCAGATCCTCTTCGATCGGAATGCCCAGTCTCTTGGCTTTCTTCAAGGTGTACCAGAGCCCTTCTATCCTGTCCGATGAAATGCTGTGGGCCCGCAGAAGGCGGGAAACCTCCCAGTAGTCACCGTTCTCCAGCTCTACCTCGATAGGTTGGAGAGACTCGTCCTTGAACATTATCCCGGTGGAATCCCTCTTGAGCTCCATTCGGGACTTGGTCTTCTCCAAGAGCCTATCGGTGTGAAGTGTCAGCTGTGATTCGAGGATCGCGGTGCAGTCGGTCATGGCCACTTCTGATTCCTTCATCTTCCTGAATCCAACGTTGGCCTGGGCACTCTTGTACAGGTCATCTGCCCTCTGGGTGTCGATGCCCATGCTCTCGGCGAGACGCAGGCCGGACCGGGCGTTGTCCTTCATCTTGGTGAGCTGCCTCAAGCGTGCAAGGAGCCGGGCCTGACGAATGGACAGGGCCCCGGAGACCGTGATAAGGAGTAGGCCCAGTATGAGGAGGATGACGGCAATGTTCTCCTCGACAACAAGAGCGGATGCATTCCCGAAGACAAGTGGAAACGACAGAAACAGGCAGAAGAAACCAATGGCCAGCAAAAGGG
>JAZGCT010000151.1:0-6314 GCA_036477085.1 Thermoplasmata archaeon
CCTTTGCAATTCCCACACGTGGAGTGCCATCACTGCGACTGAACCAGACGGCGGTGACGAGTCCGGGTGCACCTCAGGTGGCGCTGGACGGACCCCCAAGCCAGGCACGCTCAAGATGAAGTGCCCCTACTGCGGCACCGAGAACGAGATACCCAAGGATTTTCAGCAGGTCGAAGAGCACAGGATCGAGGACCTTCCAGTAATGCCAGTCCTTTCCACAACAGGTTTCGGTGTCCAACAGAGAAGCTTCAAGTGCGAACGCTGTGGAGCCATTCAATCAATCGATCCCAAACTGATCGCCGTCAAATGCGCTTTCTGCGGTTCGGATGCCATTCTGGAGACCCCAAGCAACCCCAACATGGTTCGACCCACCGCTCTCGTACCTTTCGCAATCAACGCAGAGGTCTCCAAGCAGAAGTACCTGGAGTGGTTGAAGAAGCTGTGGTTCAGGCCGGGTGATCTCAAGAGGACTGCATCACAGGCAGGGGTTTCAGGGGTCTATGCACCATTCTTCACCTTTGACGCCCAGGCCGAGTCTGACTGGAGTGGCTGGCGGGGGACCTACTACTACACCACCGAGACCTACACGACCATGGTGGACGGGAGGGCTCAGACCAGGACCAGGCAGGTCAGGCACACAAGTTGGAGCTATCGTTCTGGTCACAACTCCCAATTCTACAACGATATCTTGGTCAATGCATCCAGCGGCCTGCCGGAGAACATACTGAAGAAGATCTATCCATTCCATCTTAACGGTTTGATCGGTTATTCGACCGAGTTCCTGGCCGGATTCAGCGCCGAGGAGTACACAAAGAACCCCGTGAACCTGTGGTTAACTGCCAGAGAGGTAATGGCGAGTTCAGAACGGGATGCGTGCTCAAGGGCCTTGAACGGTGATACACAGAGAGGCCTGCGGGTCAATACACAGCTCAACGATCCCAAATGGAAGCACATCTTGTTGCCTGTTTTTGTCTCAAGCTACCTGTATCGCGGGAAGAGATACAACTTCCTGGTGAACGGACAGACCGGCGAGGTTCAGGGCGAGGCTCCGCTGAGTTGGGCAAAGATCGGTGGGTTGATCGCGGCGGTCGCTGGGATTATTGGCAGCGTGGTGCTTCTGGGACGATATTTGGGGTGGTTCTGATCCGGGGGAACTTGGACTCAATAGCCTGCTGAATCTTCACAAACTTGAAATATCAAGGACGCAAAACTAGTTCCAATGCCAAACTGTCCTTTCTGCCAAGAGGAACTGAAGAAAAAAGAGGGGGATGACTGGATCTGTGGAGGATGGGGCGAGGTCATACCAACTGAGCACATCAAGAGGCACAACCCGCCTTGTTTTGACACGTTCAACAAGGGTAGATAGACCCCGAACCTCGTTCCTTCGCCCTTTTCCTCTCCCTTCTGAACCACTCCTGATGCCGTAAACCTCCGACGCAATCGACACTGCCACTGTCGAATCTCGTTTGGCACTCTCTTAAAGTCCGAAAACACTTATGTAACAGCGCTCTTCACGGTGTTATAACAATGAAGAAGAAGAGGTTCCAGTCAGTCAACCTGCTTGCGGCCACCTTCATGGGAACTATGGACAGCAACGCCATGATACCCGTGATCGCGTTGTACGCGGTCTACTTGGGCGCCACCGATGGGCTGTTCATAGGAATCATAGTCGCCATGTACTCCATCGTCCACATTCCGGCCAACATAATCTTCGGACGCCTTGCAGACAAGATCGGACTTCGGAATCCTCTCATAATCGGCCTTGCCTGGGATGCGGTCAGTGTGTTCCTGTACTCCGTGGCCGCAGATCCATTTCAACTGCTTCTCGTCAGGATGTCCCACGGCCTCGGCGGAGGTTTCGTCGGCCCCTCTTCAATGGGAATCGCCTCGAGGATGGCTCCCGAGGAGAGGAAAGGTAGGATGATGGCCAAGTACGGCATGGCCCTGGCGCTCTCGGTGATCATGGGCTTCGCCATCGGGGGAATGGTCATAGGAAGGTTCGGATACCATGCCTTCTTCTACGTGCTGTCAGTCACATTGTTGGTCGCCATTGTTTTCGCGGTTCGGGTGAAGGAACCCGAAGGCTTCCAGCGGGTGAAGTCAAGGTTCAGTGAGGATCTGCGGGATCTCATTGCTCTGCTCAAGCGCAAAGCGGTCCTGTTGTCATATACCTCCATATTCAGCCTCTATTTCGTCATGGGCGCCTTCACAGTTCTAGTCCCCCTATATATGGAGAGCTTAGGGATGGACACTAGCGATGTTGTCATTGCCTTCTCTACCTTCGCCATCATGTCTGTGGTGATCCACTATCCCAGCGGTATCCTATGTGACAAGATCGGTGCGAAGGTCCCGGCACTGGCGGGGCTTATCGCTATTACGGCAGCTATGCTCATGGTCCCGTATTTCAACACCCTGCTCACGCTTCTCCCCGTCATGGTGATCTTCGGTCTGGGGCACGGCTTGGTCTTTCCCTCATCGTCGACGATGGTGGTGAAGGGTACGAGGAATGACGTTCGGGGCATGGCATCTGGAGTCTTTTACGCTCTCCTGGTCGCAGGTGTAGCAGTTGGCGCACCCGTCGCGGGCTTTGTGGCAGGCATATCAACCTTTGGATTGGGTCTGCAGTCATCGGCCATAGTCTCCATCATAGGCGCGGTTCTGTTGATGGTCCTTCTTGGTAAGAACAGTGAGATTGCCAGCTGACCTGCGAGATCCACTCTCAAGACGAAGGCTCTGGCTCTTCCTTGACCTCTTCCATTCTCTTGATGTACTCCATGCTAAGGAGAAAGCCGACGAACAACAACACGCCGCCCGTGACGTGGAATGCAGAGAACAGCGTAGTATCACCCGTTCTGGACAACGCGCCTCCGAAGAGTGGAAACAGTCCACCCAATGCAATGATCAGATTGTACTTTCTTGTTCTGTCCAGCCAGAAGCTGAAGAATGCTCCCCCGATCAGGAACAGCCCTCCAGGTATCGTCAAGAGTGGAGAGAAGTTTCGAACATATTGAGGCATAGCTCCTCCCGCGACCATCTCGAAACCTTCATAATCCGTGGAAGTCAGCACATCCTCGTCGACCGTGGCTGTGAGCCCAAGTGCGATCATTGCGATGGATACAGCGATGACGTAGATCAGGAAGTACTTCCCCCAGGGTTTGTGAGCAAGTAGCTGGAGAGAACCCGCACCCATGAGGCCCACCAATGGTGCCGAAAGGACGTAGAAGACCTTGTACAACCAAGCGTTCCCCCCAACCAGATCGGGAGATGACAAGAACTGGAAGAGCGTGGCCAGGAACCAGAACGCGATCGCGACGGTCCAGACCAGCTGGTGCAGTTTCCTTCTTTTCAGGTACTGCATCATCAGGAGAATCAAGAAAATCGCCGCAACGATGCTCCCTGCGAGCAGGATGTAGTTGGTCATCATATCATCTCGAATCCAGCCATCCAGAAAGTTGGGTTTGAACTGACAACCTTCTTAGAACAACCGGCCTAAATCATTCTGTATGATGGTGTGATTTAATAGGTTTGCGTTGGAAGAGCTCCGGGCTCAATTCTCACCCTCGTAATCCTTATCCAAGTCATACCATCCCTTCCAGTTGCCGATGACCTGATCGAAGTTCAGGCATCCTCTCCTGTACGATATCTCATCCTTCTTGTACAAACCTCTGGCGCCCAGATCATCTACAATCTTCTTCCTTCTCCTCTCCCTCTCCTCGATGCTCTGGGTGTAGATGAGGATCACTCCCTCCTCATTGACGTCCTCATCTGGATGTCCCTCTTCCGGAATGCTGGTCATCAACTCTCTCGGTACTTCCATCTTGAAGTTCGACCATTTGCCGTGAAGCGTTCGGTCCTTCTTCCCCTCTTCCAGGAAATACTCCTTGACGGCATCCAGATCGGTGCAGTTGCTGTAGAAGATCTCCAGCTTCCAGCAGTTGATGCAGTGCTTGTTGGGCCTCTTGTGCTTATCGAGCAGTTCATAGCACTCTTCGCACTTCGCCGGAGGCCATCCGTCGCCATATCCGAAGAACTGCCAGTATTCGGTCTTAAAGGTGTACGGTCTATTCATTCGTGTTCCTGCATTGGTATTCTATTCAGGTTTTGTTTATATGGTTGGTGGAAATTCCCATTGACGAGCTCTCTAGAAGTATCGACAATTGGGTTAATCACAGCTCGTCGATTGAAACGAACTTCTCTTTCTCTCCGAGTCTTTTGTACACTTCCTTAATGAATGACTCTCGGTCGACGCAACTCAATTCAGAACCAGACATGTGACCAGATCCTCAAAGTGTCACGCTGCCAGAAAAAGCTTCCGCTCTCCACATCGAATTTCACCAAATTCCTCTCGGACAAAAGAAGTTATCTGAAGGAATCCCAAAGGGTCCTAAATCCCTTCCCAGCCGTCATTGGTCGAAGTTCTGTTCTGAATCTTGCCTTTTCAGAGGTTCGCCATCAGAAGCGGCGTCCGCCGCCTCCGCCTCCTCCTCTCTCGGTGCGTGGCCTTGCTTCGTTGACCTTGATGTTCCTTCCCTTCATGTCATTGCCGTCCAGCTCTGCCATCGCTTTCTTGGCTTCCTCTTCTCCGGACATCTCGACGAATCCGAATCCTCTCGATGCTCCAGTGAACCTGTCCGTGATGATGTTGCATGACGAAACCTCGCCGAAGGCCTCAAAAGCCTCCCTCAGTTCGGTCTCGGTGACATCTCGGTCCAGATTGCCTACGTAGATTTTCATTAACAATCTCCTATGGTGCGTGCTTTATCATGTATTTATATAAGTATCTTCGCTTGTTGCTCGAAGACCTTCAATTCTCCTCTGAGGAAGCCCTTTCCTTTGAGGAAGGCGACACGAACAGCCCATCCTCCCCATCGGCGATCGTCTCCTCCCCCTTGAAGGATAGCTTCTCCTTCTTGTCTTCGGTTTGCTCAATGAGCTCCAGTGATCTGAGAACCTTGACGTTGTAATGCGCTCTCTGCCTGGACATCTCCAGCGATCTCGCGATATCTGATTGACTGAGGGGACCTTCCGCTTCCAGCACGTCGAGAATGGAATACTGGAGCCTGGTAAGAATGAGAGAACCTTGCGAGAGCGAGACCCCCTTAGGGTAGAACTGCTTTATCCGTCCCCTGCTGACGGACCTGATGAAGCCCAATCTCTCCAGTACCCACAGATGATAGGCGGCGGTACCGTTGGACAATCTCAATGATTCCCGTATCATGGTGTAATTGGCACCCGGATTTGCCTGAAGGTATCCGAATATCCTTCCTCTGGTGAAGTGGTCCAGTGCCCTCTCCGAGTTGATGCGATAGAACATGGCTAGACCCACGACCAGAGAGGTCGTAATGATCGCCATGAGCGCCCAGAACCAATTGCCGAACGGCAGACCTCTGTCCACTATGATAATCTGCGGACCTTCCCTTCCCAATACCTCTCCGGTGTTGACGTCCACCCATTCATCAAGGTAATAGGACGATTCAGAGCCCACATTCCATTCGGTCCGGATCAGGTATGCGTAAGTGGTCCCGTTCCAAATCCCCACAAGATACGAAGTACCCGAGACATCCCTGGCTTCAAAGAAATCCACTGCGTAGTCCTGGGAGAGTGTGATTGCTTCCGAAGTGGCGAATGGAGCCACCCCTGAGAAGGAGTACCACACGGTCGCATACACGGACACGACCCTTAGATCCGATGATCTGAACCCCACATGAAGGCTGTTGAAGTTGTATGGGCTACCCAGGGCCGATTGCTCCTCCAATCTCACGATTATCAGCGACTCATCCTGTGGCATATCTGCGAACCATACCGCGATACCTTGGAAGAACTGTGCCTGGCTGTGATTCAACTCCAGGTCGGTGGCGATCTGGTATGTGACTTCTCTCAGGTCGTTCTCATCTTGGGATTGTGCAACGTACGGCGTTTCCCCTTCCAGGATGATGTCCTTCAGGATCCCGGATGCCAGATATCGAGCTTCCACTCTCCCATCCGTGAGAGGGAGGGTGTATGAATCCCGTGCCTGGAAACCCGGAGGAAGATGCGACTGATTGGGCGTGGACCATTGTCCAGAAACGTTCGCGTCGAAGTCGACGTTCAAACTTGTGGCGAACCACGTGGTCAGGTTGTGGGACGCATCATGGTTCAACATGTCTGAGGAGGGCCAGACCGGTACAGGTGTGACGTCCGCGACGGCGATCGGAATGAGGAAAATGGGGATGACCAGGACTAGAATGACTGCCTTTATGACTCGCATCCAAGTTTTCAATAGGATTTGGAGGTCTTAAGATATGTGGTACGGTTCTTTTACGTTCAGGCCTGAA
>JAZGCT010000152.1:0-5658 GCA_036477085.1 Thermoplasmata archaeon
TTACCGTAACTGGCAAGAACCTTCACTTCTCTTCACCTTTTTCCAGATAATCAGCAATTGACATCGCCGCCTGGACGCCGTCGCCCACGGCAATCCCCACCTGCCTGTGATCTCCCTGCTTCACATCTCCGGCCACGAAAAGGCCCGGAACCATGGTTCTGGTCATGTTTCCCATCGAGGAGACAGACTCCAACCCCTTCACATCCAGCCAGCGGGACTCTCTTCCGCAGGCTATGAGGACGTAATCCGCATCGAATTCCTTTTCCCCCTCTGGGGTCTTGCATGAGAGCTTCACCCTTCCATCGGCCTCTGACAAGGATTCAGACGAGGTTTCCTTGTGGAAGGTGATGTTTGTGGTCTGCTGGACCCTTTCTTTTAGAAGACTAATACAGCTTGGACTCGTGGACTTGCATACAATATCGACATTCCTGGCGCCCCTGGAGAGGTTCAATGCGTAGTCGAAAGCGGCATCACCACCGCCGATAATCACGAAATCCTTGCCTTCTTTCTCCAGTATCTCCCGGACCTCATAGAACAATCTGGTACCTTTGAGCTCGTTCTCTCCAGATATTCCAGCTTCTTTTGGTTTGGTGCCTGTTGTGATCAATACAACTCTCGTTTCGGTATTGCCATCAGGTGTTGCGACTACGAACTGACCTTTCTCCTGTTTGACCTCAGTGACCTCTGAATGCCTAACCTCAACGTCCTGGCTCTTAAGATGTTCATTGAAGAGATTGACCAGCTCCGTGCCACCAATGCCTTCAGGGAAGCCGGGGTAGTTCTCCACCAGATTGGCGTTCAGCAGAAGTCCCCCGACCCTATCCTTCTCAAAGACGAGGGGTTTGTGTCCAACCCTTTGAAGATAGACCGCCGCAGATATTCCAGCCGGACCAGCCCCCACTATCACAACATCTCTCACCATACTATCCCAGAGTCTCCAGCACTTCCTTCGTCGTAACAGGGACGGAGAACGCGTCCGAGGTCGTCCTCAGACTTGCCAGATGGAGTTCCTCATCCCAAGTGGCCGAACCATCAATGACGGAATAGACCTCGAAATCCAGCATGAAGGCCGTACGTACAGTGGTCTCACAGCATATGTGGGTCGCCACTCCAGTTATCACAACCTTTTCCACCTGCTTCTCTCGCAAGATGCGATAGAGACCGGTTCCGTGAAACAGGCTGTATCTGGCCTTTTGAAGGACTATGTCGGAGTCTTCGACAGCCATCTCGTCGGATATCTTGGCGAGTGGGTCCGTCTCCATCAACGGGTCTGACCACCACTTCCCCTCCATTCCAAGGTCCTCCCCTTCCTTGTGTCCATGCCAGGAGAAAATGACTGGCATATCCTCCTTCCTAAACGCCTGAATGATGGACTGGACATTGGGAATGATCATCTTTGAATCCCGAATGTACCCGTGAGAACTCCCATCCAAAAAGAAATCCTGCATGTCGATGACCAGAAGAGCTGATGCCGAAAGGTCAAGAGGAAAGAACCGTCTTCTCTCCATTCCCAGGATTCTCAACCACTCTCTCGCTTTCGCGTCCGTCCCCTCTCTCACAGGGTTATGCTCGTTCATGAGCTTGGTCCCACCTTCCTCGGGTCTGGTTCTGTCTGCCATTTCCTGGATTCCGTGGCTGGGAACAGCAAAAACAATGCCACTTTATGCCGCCTTCTATGACGGCATCACCTTAAATGCCATTGGGCTTAAAATCCTTACTACAACAACTATTTAGTTTTGAAAGCAATCAACCCGCAATGAGCAAAGTGGCGTTCTTTGATTTGGAGGGGCCGATAACTGCTCAGGACAACGCTTACGAGGTCTTTGGACTGGTTCCAAACGGTCACGAGATCTTCGAGGTCATCAGCAAGTACGACGACATTTTGGCGCTGGAGAACCGGCCGAACTACGAAGCCGGCGATACGCTTTCACTCATCGCTCCCTTCCTTGTCGCGCACGGTGTCGGGGAGGAGGAGATATTCGATGTTTCCAAGGAGGCTTTTCTCCTGAGGGGCATCAAGAGGATGATCGAACACCTCAAGGAACACGAATGGAGCGTTTACATTATCTCGACCAGTTACGAACAGCACGCGTACAACATCGCAGGGCAACTGGGAATAGATGAAGAAGAGGTCAGGTGCACCATGTTCCCGCTTGACGACTACCTGAAGGAGTTCGGTGGAGAGGACTACGCACCGATCATCAAGGCGGAGGAGGACATACTCAGGCTCTGGCCCCCGACCGATGAGGTATCGATCAAGACCAGGCTGGACAAGTTCTTCTTCAAGGAACTGCCTAACGTGAACGTGGGGAAGATTCTGACCGACATGAGCGTCTGCGGAGGCGCGAGAAAGGTCACTGCGATGAAGGAGCTGGCCAAGAGGGATGGACACGATGTATCAGGTGCGATCGCTGTCGGGGACAGCATCACGGACATGAGGATGCTCCAGTTCGTCAAGGAACAGGGCGGTCTGGCTGTAGCGTTCAACGGCAACGAATATACGCTTCCCTATGGTTCGGTCTCATTGGCTACGCACGACATGAGGAACCTGTCGCTGATCACGGACAGCTGGGAAACGGGAGGAAAGGACGCGGTGTTGAAGGCGGTCTCTGAAAAGGAAAGCTCGGACGAGGACCCATTCTATCACGTGCTGGAAGGAAAGGACAACATCGATGAAATAGTGAAGGTCCACAGGAAGGTCCGGAAAGTGGTCAGAGGTCAAGCGGGGAAACTGGGCTAGGAGAACTTGTATGGTTGACGTCGTGGGCTTTGGCGCCCTGAACTTCGATCGGCTTTTCAAGGTGGAGAGACTGGCCAAGGGAGATACCGAGGTCCATATCATAGATCAGAAGGGTTCTCCCGGAGGTTCCGCCGCCAATACGATCTTCGCGCTGGGCAAGCTCGGGATCAACTGTGGATTCGTCGGTGCCATCGGGAGGGACCACGAAGGGGAAGAGCTTAAACAGGATTTCGAAAGAGTGGGAGTTGACGTTTTCAAGATCACAACATTGAAGGATGTTCGCACGGGAATCGTGGTCGGTTTTGTCGATAAGAGCGGTGAACGGGCGCTTTACGTTTCTCCTGGAGCGAACAGTGAATTGACGGCTGAAATGGTTGACATGGACTATCTGGCTGCGTGCAAGATCGCACACTTGAGCTCGTTCGTAGGTGATGACCAGTTCAACTTCCAGAAAGATGTCATCGAGTCATTGGCTGGGAAGGTGAAGGTATCGCTATGCCCGGGCACACTGTACATCGACAGGGGACTGGACCAGTTGAAACCGATGCTGAAGAAGAGCGATTTCCTTTTTATGAACAAGGCGGAAGTAGAAGGGCTGACCGGGAAGGAATACCCTGAAGGATCGAGAGAACTCTTAGGATTGGGTTGCGGGACCGTTGCCATCACTCTCGGCGGAGAAGGTTCATTCATCATCGACAGTGAAGGTGAATATTCGGTTCCTGCCGTCGCCAAAGAAGCTGTTGACACGACGGGCGCTGGGGACTCCTTCGCTGCAGGATTCCTGTATGGGGTGCTTCTAGGGAAGAGCTCGGAACAATGCGGGATGATCGGGAACATAATCGCTTCCAAGTGCGTAGAATCCATAGGTGCCAGAACGAATCTGCCGACAGCGGAAGAGGTTCAGTCATCGGCCGATTTCCCGAAGTAGGCGAACGCTTCGCTTGCGGTGAATATTGAGCCGGTCACGCAGATCAGATCGCTGTAGTCAGCTTCTTGAAGTGCGAGGTCCAGTGCTTCCTTGACGGACGGTATCGTTATGACATTCTCATTGTGATCCTTGAACGCTCTCTCGACGCTTGATGCCGGAAACGCTTTGTGGTAGTCGACCTGGGTGCATATCACCTGACTTGAGAAGGGCCCGAGAACACATGCCATTCTCTCCACATCCTTGTCCTCCAGTGCCGCGAAAACAGTTACGACCCTATCGTATGCGAAGAGTTCCTTCAGAGACTCAACCAATCTGGTCGCCCCGTCAGAATCGTGAGTGGAATCAACAACTACAATTGGCTCCTTCTGAATAATGTGAAGACGGCCTGGCCATCGGGTGTTCTGAAAACCGTTCTTCATTGCTCCGTCGGAGATCTCATACCCGAGTTCCCTCAACTTCTCCACTGCAGCGTACGCGGTCGTGGCGTTCTGGACATGGTAGTTTCCCAGGAGGTTGATGTGGAAGTTCTTTCTATCGCCATTCTCAACCCAGAAGTTCTGTCCAGATGTATCAAAGGAGTCCCGACCAAAGCTGAGATGTTCACCAAGAACGGTCAAATCGCATCCTTTCTCCTTGCAGACCTGCTCGATCACATCTGACGGTTCCGACATTATGACGGGGACGCCATCTTTGACTATTCCTGCCTTGTCCTTAGCGATTCGCGTAAGCGACCTGCCCAAATGTTCGCTGTGCTCCATGCTCAAATGGGTGACGATCGACAGGACTGGCTTGATGACATTCGTGGAGTCGTATCTGCCCCCCATGCCAGTCTCTATGACGGCAAAATCGACTTCCTTCTCCTCGAAATACTTGAATGCCATTGCGGTGACCATCTCGAAGAAGCTGGGGCTCTTGGTGATAGACTCATCGGACATCCTGTCTGCGATGGGTTTCAGTTCGGATACAAGACGGACGACCTCATTTCTGGGAATGGACTCCCAGTTAATCCTAATCCTCTCAGTGAAATCGACAAGATGGGGTGAGGTGAAGGTCCCTACCTTGTAGCCTGCCTCCTTCAAGATTGAAGATATGAAGGCGGCAACCGAGCCCTTACCCTTTGAGCCAGCGATATGAATGAACTTCAAAGACGCGTGAGGGTTTCCAATCCCCGAGAGTAGATCGATCTCATTCTCAAGTCCCAGTTTGGTTCCATGTCTCACCAACGGATACAGGTAATCGAGAGCCCCCTTGTAGTCCATCTGAATTCGGTCCAAGATATCCGATGCCGATAATAAAACTAGTTGAATCCGCCATAGTGACAGAGGAATTCCATGTCTTAACCTGCCGACATTCGCAACACGAAAAGAGTCGACCCCGAAGGCTATTTAAACCGCCTAGATATTGGTGTCTGGAAGGGGAGGACATGATAGTAATCAGCGAGAGAATAAATGGACTTTTCAAATCGGTGATGAGGGCGATTGACAACAAAGATGAGAAGTTCATTCAGGACCTTGCCGTAAGTCAGGTTGAGGCCGGTGCAGGGATTCTGGACATCAACACAGGACCCGGCGTCGAGAACGCTCCGGAGATCATGACCTGGCTGGTGAAGACCGTTCAAGATGCGGTTGATGTCCAACTGTCCATAGACACGCCCAAGATGGATGCCATGGAGGCGGGGGTGAAGGCTGCGAACAAGAAGGTCGTGATCAACTCAACCACCGCCGAGGCAGAGAAGATGGGAATTCTTTTCCCGATGGCCGTAGAGTATGGGTCGGACATAATCTGCTTGACGCTCGACGAAACTGGAATCCCAAATGACGCCAATGCCAGGTGCGAGTTCGCTATGATTATGGTTACCCAGGCAATGGAACTGGGAATTGGCACCGAGAGGATATATCTTGACCCGCTCGTTCTTCCCATTGGGGCGGCACAGGACCAGGGACCCAAAGTACTGGAGGCAATGTCGATGTTCAAGGCGCTTGCCGATCCT
>JAZGCT010000153.1:0-4079 GCA_036477085.1 Thermoplasmata archaeon
CTACACGAGCGTGTCCAAGATTGCGATAGTGACCGATAACCCTAGCCTGAAGAAGTTCTACATGGGGTCTGCGGCCGAGGACGGTCTGCTGCCCAAGAACATCCGTTACATCAGCTTCACAAGATCAAAGCGGGACATACTGAACGAGGTGGCGCTGTCGTTCAACCCCCAGTTCGTGGAGGCGATGGAGAGGTTGACCACATTCAAGGACTTCTCAGGGGAATACTTCAAGAGGACTGTGGTGCCGCCTTCCTGGACGAACCGTGAGGACGAGAACCCGTTCAGCGGTCGGAGCGGGAATTTGCTCGAGAAGCTTGTGACCTATCTGGACGACTATGCCCAGGATTCAGTTGTCATTGTGGACTCCATAACCGACCTCGTGGTATCGGACGAGGTCAGCAATGACGACCTCATTGCGACCATGAAGGGACTGCAGAGAGCGGCCAAGAATTGGAACGGGATCGTGTACCTCCTGCTCACTCAGGGGATCATGGAGAACAGATACCAGCAGATGCTGATGGACAGTGTGGATGGCGTCCTCACATTCCAGTGGAGGAACTACCTGAACAGCTCGAAGAGGCAGAGGTATATGTACGTGGAGAAGTTCAGCGGACTGCTTCCGCACTTGGAGAGCGAGCGCATATCCAGGTTCCCCACGATGGTGACCAATCACCAGGGTCTTTCGATATTGTACTTGGAGAGGATAATCTAGGTGATGTGATGGAGCTTGTCAAGACGGGTGTAGAGGGATTGGACGAACTGCTTGGTGGCGGAATCCCTAAAGGACATGTCGTCACGATCCTGGGAGGGTTCGGTACAGGTAAGACCACCTTGGGCCTACAGTTCATCAAAGAGGGATTGGAGAAGGGGGAGAAGTGCATATTCATCACCCTCGAGGAGACGGATGAATCCATATTCGAGAACGCCAAATCATTCGGCTGGGACCTGGAACGGTTTAGGGGCGAGTGCCTTTCGTTGGTTAAGTTGGAACCTGCTGACATGAAGAGCACTTTGACCAAGGTGCGGAGCGAGTTACCGTCGTATATCAAGAAGTTCGGTGCCCAACGAATCGTGTTGGATTCTGTCTCCCTGCTCTCGATGATGTTCCCCAACGAAGGTGAAAGGAGGACGCATCTGTTCGACCTCTGCCAGTTGATGAGGAATTCCGGAGCGACATCGCTGCTGACGGCCGAATCGAAGGACGAGAACCCGAGGTCGTCCAAGGACGGGCTGGTGGAATATGTCTCTGATGGTGTCATCTCTCTTCAGTTCCAGAACACCAAGGGGTCGTCGGATGTTCAGCTCGTGATCCAGGTAGTGAAGATGAGAAGATTGGGCCATTCCAGGAGACTGAAACCCTACACGATTACCAGCGATGGGATGATAGTCCACACAGAGGCAGAGGTCTTCTGAAACGAGAATCGACTTCATCTATCGTCGACGAGAGCTTGATTGCCCAGTGCTTACAGTTAACACGGTCAAACCGCAATTTTAATTATGTTCGATACCATAATGTGACCGAGAACATGAGGCTTCTGAAGAGGGGGAAGGTGAAGGATCTATTCGAAGTGAGCGAGAACGAACTAGAGTTCCTTTTCACGGACAGGATTTCTGTCTTTGACAAAATCATCCCGACGGACGTTCCCAAGAAGGGCGAGACCCTTTGCGGCGAGGCCTCCTTCTGGTTCGAAAAGAGCCAGGAGATAGGGATCAGGACACATTTCCTCAGCATGCCCTCCCCCAACCGCATGAGGGTCAAGAGGGTTGACGTGATACCCGATTACAATCAGATAAACAGCGAAACCACAAACTACCTGATACCTGCAGAGTGGATATCCCGACACTATGTGGCGGGGTCCCTGTACGACAGGTTGAAGGCGGGCAAGGTGGACCCGACCGACCTGGGTTTCTCTGCCGGTTACGCGCCTAAGTACGGCGACGAGCTTCCTCAGCCCATCTTGGAACAGACCACAAAACTGGAGGAAGTGGACAGGAAGATAGGCAAAGCAGAGCTCCTCAGGATAACCGGGCTCACCGAGGACGAGTACGAAGAAGTTCTAGAGTTGAACCTGGAGCTGGACGAGAGGATCAGCAACGAGGTCGAGCGACGGGGGCTCCTGCACGTGGACGGCAAGAAGGAGTTCGCCTTCGACGAGAACAGAAAGATCATGGTCATCGATTCCTTCGGCACATGCGACGAGGACAGGTTCTGGGACATCGAAGCTTACCAGAACGGTGAGTTCAAGGAGCTCAGCAAGGAGACGGTCAGGCAGTATTACCGTTCAACGAGCTACTTCGACCAGCTGGAGGATGCCAGAAGCAAGGGGCTTGAGGAGCCAGATATCCCGCCTCTTCCGCCCGAAATACTGGAACAAACGAAGAGTATATACGTGGAGATGTACGAGAGGATAACGGGTCGGCCTTTCAAATCAGGATCACAGGTTTAGGAGTAGAGAACATGGGACTCACAATATATGTGAATGGCGAATATATGGACAGGGATGCCCCGTGCATATCGATCTTCGACCACGGTCTATTGTACGGCGACGGTATATTCGAAGGTATAAGGGCTTACAACAAGAGAATCTTCAAGTTCGACGAGCATATACATAGGCTCTACAACTCGGCGAAAGCGATTGTTTTGGAGATCCCGCTTGAAAAGGAGGAGTTCAAGAGGATTATCATTGACCTGTGCAGGAGGAACGAGATAGTCAACGGATACATAAGACCCATCGTAACCAGGGGGAAAGGGGATCTCGGCCTTGATCCGAGAAGGTGTAAGGAAGCGACCGTCGCAATCATCGCACAACCGTTCGACCCCCTTTACGGGGACGCGTACGAGAAGGGTCTGAAGGTAATAACGACGAGCTGGAGAAGAAACCCCCCGCAGTGCGTCAACCCCAACATCAAGTCACTGAACTATCTGAACAACGTGCTTGCGAGAATCGAGGCGAACCAAGCTGACGCGGACGAAGCATTATTCCTGGACAATGAAGGATATGTTTCAGAAGCATCCGCCGACAACTTCTTCATAATCCTCAATGACGTTGTCACCACCCCACCTTCGGTGACCAATCTCAGAGGAATCACGAGGGACACGGCACTGGAGCTGGCAGAGCAGAAGGGGTGGAAGACCAGAAAGAGGAAGTTCACTCTTTTCGATGTCTACTCGGCAGAGGAATGCTTCATCACCGGAACCGCCGCCGAGATCGGCCCGGTCGTGGACGTGGATGAGAGGTCTATCAACGACGGGAAGCCGGGGCCCAAGACACTGGAGCTCATGAAGGCCTACAAGGATCTTGTGAACAGCACGGGAACGCCCATATACGAATGAGAGTTAGGACATGAAACTCCTCGAGCACAAAGCCAAGGAAGTGCTGTCCAGATACGGGATACCGGTACCGAGAGGTGTTGTTGCGAGCGACCCTGAGCTGGTGAAGCATTTTCCATATCCTGCGGCCATAAAGGCACAGGTGCCAATCGGCGGAAGAGGGAAGGCAGGCGGTGTCAAGTTCGCCCAGGATTTCGAGCAGGCAAAGGAGTTCTTCGGCCAGATAATCGGGATGGATATCAAAGGGTATGAGGTCAAGCAGGTGCTGGTCGAGGAGATGGTGGAATCCGAGAAGGAATTCTACCTCAGTTTCATGATAGACAGGAGAGAAGGAATGACAATCCTGATGGTCAGCACTGAGGGAGGCGTCGAGGTCGAGAGCGTTCCTGACGAGAAGATAATCAAGGCGAACATATCGCCGCTCATCGGCATTCAACCGTTCGCACTGAAGGCCCTGATGATGTCCCTAGGACTCAGCAAAAAGGAAGCTGATGACTTCACGGGCATTCTGAACATATGCTACCAGGCATACGAGAAGGAAGATGCGGAACTGATAGAGATCAACCCGCTGGTGGTCACCAAAGAGGGGGGATTCGTCGCTGTTGACGCGAAGGTAACGATAGATGACAATGCTTTGGCCAGACATCCGGAATATCAAAACGTGCCACAGGACATCTCCGAATTGGAGAAAGAGGCGAGGAAGAAGGGCATCGCGTTCGTTCAGTTGGGCGGGGACATCGGGGTCATC
>JAZGCT010000154.1:0-2311 GCA_036477085.1 Thermoplasmata archaeon
TATAAGTCACGGCCAGATAGATATGGTCACCGATGAGGCGCGAATCCAGATAGTACCCATCCGTGGTCACGTTCTGTATCAAGTTGGGATGCGATTTTGAGGATATGTCGTAAACTAGAACTGACGCACCGTGGTAGTAGGGTCGGGAGTCCAAAAGATAATAACCGTAGTAATACCCGGACCCTACGATGACCAGTCTGGAATTGGTCACGAAGAGACCGCTCGGATAATAGTCCAATTGGATCCTGGAGACAACCTCAGCGTTGATACCTGGATATGCCCTTAGTATCACCACCTCGTTTCCAGTCAGCACATATAGGTACTTGCCGTCGGTCTTCACTATGTCTGGCTCATCCACTCCTTCCACCTGTATGTTGGTTTCCGAGTACTCAGTGGACCCACCTGAATCCATCATCGTCGCTGTCGCGACGGTTCCTCCCGTTAAGATTGTCGGGCCATCCGAAGCACCAATGCCCCTGTTGTTGTACTCTTCCCTGGAATCATCTATGAACTTCTTCATCTCATCGGAGCTCGAGAAGCTCCTGACGTCGTCGTTGTACTCCCCCACTGGCAGATCATCATCATATGGGTTCAAGGCCACCAGAGCGGAGAGCAGAATGGCCAACAACAGAAACACTACAGCCCACACGAAAATTACTTGGGAATGCTCTTTCTTCATTTGCTTCCACCGTTGTTATCTATCTAAGTAAAGGGCTATAGATGGTGTTTTTGGTACAGTGTTTTGTCAATGAAGGATTCTCATCAGGATTAGTTATGCAACTGCAGTGAAGAACTCACTTATCAGTAAGGGGATGAGACTGGCCCCAATTCGTTGACCGTGTCGTATCAGTACGGCTCTGTCCAGATCTCGTAGTAGCTCTTCGGGTGCTTGCAGGCAGGGCATGACTCGGGTGCCTCGGCCCCCTCGTGGACGTAGCCGCAGTTGGCGCACTTCCATTTCGTGGGCTGTTCCTTCTTGAACACTAGTCCCTTCCCGACGTTGTCAAGGAGCTTTCGGTATCTCCTCTCGTGGAAGGACTCGACCTTGGCTATCTCCCTGAAGCTCGCAGCGACCTCCGGAAAACCTTCCTGGTCCGCCATGTTCGCGAAGTTGGGATATATCGTTCCCCACTCGGCCAGTTCGCCTTCCGCCCCGGCCAACAGGTTCTCGGCCGTTGTCCCTACCACACCGGCGGGGTACTCGGCGGTTATCTCGACCATTCCACCCTGCAGGTGCTTGAAGTAGACCTCTGCGTGCTCTTTCTCGTTTCCAGCGGTCTCCAAGAACAAGGCCGATATCTGTTCGTATCCTTCCTTCTTAGCCTTTGAGGCGAACATGGTGTATCGGTTCCTCGCCTGGGATTCCCCTGCGAAGGCTGCCAACAGATTCTTTTCCGTCTGTGTTCCTTTGAAATTCTCCATTTTATCACTCCATTGTTTACCTAGTAATCTTCATGGTCCCTCATGCATCATGGGTACGTACTCGTCGAAATCCTCGAACCTCTCCGCATATTCCTTTTCTATCTCCAGCAGTTTGTAATGCCCCATTTCCATTGCCGCCAGATAGATAAGCGTGGCCTTTGTGTTCGGGTCCTCGAACAGCCCTGACAATGATTTGTAGAACTCATTCGCTGCCATCTCCGCCTTCATGGCGCTATCCAGTATCTGGGACAGAGGCACACCCTCATCGGGGAACATAATCTCCGGAAGCGGTACGGGTGATTCTTCTGGCAAAACCACCTCCTTTCCAGGGAAGTTCTCTCTGTATATCGACTCGAGTTTCTCCTGATGCTTCTTCTCCTCTCCCGACAGGAAGCTCAGTTTGTCTTTCAGGAAGGCGTTCTTCACACCCTCCGCCAAGATTACGTACACCTCGTTGGCGCTCACCTCGCTCTTGATCGCTGCCAGGAGCAGATCGTCCATGCTGTATTTGCTCAGATCCATCTTGATCACATCTCCTTTATCACATTCATCAAAGACCCAATTCCCTGATCTTGCTCAACACATCCTCTGCGTGACCTTTCACGCTCACGCTCTTCCAGATGTTCCTGATCACACCTCCCTTGTCCAGGAGGAACGTGGTTCTCTTTGCCATGATCCCGGTCAATCCCATGACCCCGCAGGATCTGCAGATTGTCTTGCTTTTGTCGCTCAGTAACGTGAAGTCGAGGTCATATTTGTCAGCGAACTTCTCGTGGGATTTCGTGCTGTCCGTGCTTATGCCGACTATCTCGGTGTTCGCCTTCTTGAACTCTTCCTGGTAGTCTCTGAAGTCCTTGGCCTCTTTGGTGCAGCCAGGGGTGTTGTCCTT
>JAZGCT010000155.1:0-3169 GCA_036477085.1 Thermoplasmata archaeon
AGGAAAGTCGATGTTGTCCCTGCTCAATCTGTCGTACTTCCACAGTATGAGCTTGTCGAAGGACCTCGTCCCCGCATGCTCGAGCATCTGCTCCAATCCCAGCCTCTCGATCGTGGCGGCGGACTTCCCTTGGTCCTTGTATATCCTCACGACCTTGTACTTCTTCCTGTCGCAGTGGTCCCTGCACTCGTTGAGTTGTCCCTCAATGCTCCAATTGTTCTCCGCCTGTTCGAGGGTGCTCACTCTGACGTAGATCGCGACCCTTTTCGGGTCAGACAAGGAGCATCCCTCCCCATTTCTCAAATGGGGGTTCAAAAGCCTTTCCCAAACGCTTTAATACCGCTTTCTGAAACATGCAGGTAATGTTCCCCTCGCCTCAATAGCCCTTCAGGGTTCTCTGATCTCTCTGGCGATGTTCCTCTTCGGTTGGGCTGATCCGACCTTGGAAGAGATTCTCCTGATCGTCTCCACCCTCATAATCGGCAATGTTGTGACGCACACTTTCTTAGACTTCATTTCTTCGGTATTGTCAGGTGTCATCCCCGGAAAACCCTTTGGCATCTGATGGCCCTCTCCATCCCCTTCCTTCCGAGGAACCACATCGCGAACTCCAGCCTTCTGTCCGAGCCATGGAAGAGGTCAGCCAGTTTCATAGTCTTAGCTGCAGTTTCAAGCGGACCCTCGACGATCTCCCTCCACCCCAATTCGTAGTTCAGGAGCGGAACTCCTTTCAACACGGTGTCTGCGGCACACTCTCCGGCGATTCTTCCGCATATCATTGCGACATTGACGCCACCGCCGTTGGTAGCCATAACGTGTCCGGCCGAATCTCCGACCAGCAGGACATTCCCAGAGACGGTCCTGTCAACTGGACCTCCCATGGGCACCAATCCACCGGCTATCTGGCTGGGCTCGAAGCCCCTTTCCTCGATGAACTTGTTGAAGAGCTTCCTGACATCGTTGCTTGGGAGCCTGTCTGTAGCACCCAGGCCCACATTGGCACACTTGTTCTTTGGAATGATCCAGGCATAGCCGAACGGTGCCACGCTACCGAAGAACATCATCAGTTCCGACCCGAAATCGCCATCAACTTGGCAGGTGAGCGCCGAATAGAGTCGCATGGGTGACTCAAGTCCGACCGACCTGGCCACTACGGATCTCGAACCATCAGCGCCCACGATCACCTTCGCTTCGTGCCGTCCATCCCTGGTGAACACCTCGTTCCCTGAGACCCCTGTCACCACCGTGTTGGTTGAGACCTCAGCGCCTTCCATCACTGCGAGTTCTGCCAGATGCGAGTCCAAACCGTCTCTGTTCACCGTGAACCCGTCAAATGACATCTGGTTCTCCTTTCCCTTCGGGGAGAATATCTTGATGCCCGTGATCTTCCGTTGGATGATGCTTCCAGGTATGAGATCAACAATGTCAAGTCCATTGGCATGGGGGAACATTCGAACGACCTCCTTCTTGGATGCAATGAACTCCCCGCATTGGACGGGCTTCCCGATCTCCTTCCTCTTGTCCAGCAGAAGAACGTCCAGACCCTGCGAAGCCGCGCATCTAGCTACAGAACTACCCGCCGGTCCAGCCCCGACGACTATAAGGTCTCTCAATCCACTTCACTCCGTTTTCTCAAATGCGTTCAATGGTTCTTGGGAATATCAATCACTCTATTCAATTGTGTTCATCTAGATCAAGAACCCGGCATGCTTTCGCACTAACTCTCACGGTTCAATATGTAATCGACGAGTTCTTCAAGTCCATCCCTGTATTCGTTATCGAAAACAGAGATCTGGTCCTTGGCACGTTTGGCGTACATGCTGGCCTCTTGGAATGCCTTTTCCGGTCCCCCCATCTCTCTTATGAGCTCAAGTGTCCTCGCCACGTCGTCCTCGGACTTTGAATCGTTCTTGAGGATGCCGAGGAGTTCCTCCCTTGAAGTCTCGTTGCCATTGCTCATGGCATATATGGACAGGAGTGTGATGTTGCCTTCGCGGATGTCGGAACCGATCTTCTTGCCCATTTTCTCTTCCGAACCGACGACATCCAGAATGTCGTCGACTATCTGGAATGTGATGCCCAGGTTCTTGCCGTATTCTCCGAGCCTCCGCACCTGGTCAGGTGTGCCGTCACCGATCAAGGCGCCCGATCTAGCTCCTGCCGAGATCAGTCTGGCCGTCTTCCTCTCGGTCATTCCGACATATTGGTCCACCGTGACTGAGGTGTCAAACCTGAATCTTCTCTGAAGGATCTCTCCCGAAGGGAGGCTGGAACAAGCATCCGCGGTGATCAGGATCACTTCTTCGCCGAACTGTCCTCCCAGTTCGAACACCTTGGAGAACAAGAAGTCGCCAGTTACCAGGGAATCCTCAAGACCGAACTTCCTCAAGGCTGATGTGCGCCCCCTTCTGAGTTCCCCGCCATCGTTGATGTCGTCATGCATGAGGCTCCCGGTATGAATGAACTCTATGGCTGTGGCCAAATCGACCGCTTTGTCGACATCCTCACCTCCAACAATCCTGAAGGAAAGCAGGGTGACGATGGGCCTGATACGCTTGCCCCCCGAGTTCAGGACATAGAATGCGATTTCGGTGAGCGTCTCCACGTCCGTGAGCGAACAATCTCTCAATCTCTTCTCTACGAGGTCCAATTCTTCGGCAACGCCAAAGGTCAGATTTGGAGCCATCGTTTGCCAATAGGCGAGTTCCTTATATAATGATTTTCGAAGGTCTTTGAGGCTGGAACTGGGCGTTTTTCGGTTACGAATCTTTTATATCTCAAGCAGTTCTTGACTGGCTCATGGCAGGCCGTTTGAAGGTTTGGCTGCGGGAGGTCAGGGCACCTTTCTTGACAGCAAGTATTCTACCTGTCATCTTGGGTACTTCCATCGCCTTCTCCAATGAGGGCGTCTTCAATGCATGGTACTTCATCCTTGCTTTCTTCGGCGGCATATGCATGCACATAGGGGCGAACGTCATCAACGATTACTTTGACTACAAGGGTGGATCGGACAACATCAATGTCGAGTTCACCAGACCGTTCACCGGCGGTAGCAGGATTATACAGGAGGGATTGATGACCCCCCGTGAGGTGGTCGCTGAAGCGATGGTCTTCTTTTCCATCGGAGGGCTCATCGGGGTCTATCTCGCCTTCGAGACCGGATACATGA
>JAZGCT010000156.1:0-2430 GCA_036477085.1 Thermoplasmata archaeon
TCTTAAGTCTGGTGAGCACCTCATTCTCATCGGGGACACCGTTCCACCTACTCTGGATCACACCCCCATCAGTTCAGCCTCAGCTGGCTCAACGGTCACATTCTCCGCGACGGCGTGGGACAACATCCACGTGTTCAGTGTGAAGCTGTATCTCAAACCACTAGGATCATCCCGCTTCAATCCGCCCATCGACATGGAGCGAGTAGGTGATACGAGGGAGTTCCAATCGACCCTGAAGATGCCCAACGAGAACGGGAATCTGTACTACTACATCGAGGTCACAGACGAATGGGGGAATGTGGTCAGCTCTGGAGATTCATTCTCACCTCACAAGATATCCATCACCGATGCGCCTGTCGATATAGGGGCGGTCGCCATCTGGGGCGGTCTCTTCCTCTTCATCGGACTGCTGTATCTTGGATTGTTCATCCTCTACCGGAGACCTGCATCCGAAGAAGACGAGGAAGAGGAAGAAGAGGAGACGGTGGAAGAATAGGACTAGCAAAACCTTTTCTTTTTGTACGGCGTTCTCACCTCAATGAAGCTTTCTGACATCGACCTCGGGGAGGGGGTCATCGACATACTTCGCGGCCAAGGGATAGAAGAGTTCTTTCCACCTCAGGCCGATTCCATCGGGCCAGCCCTCTCCGGGAAGAATGTTGTCCTCGCCATGCCGACAGCCAGCGGTAAGTCCCTGGTTGCCTATCTAGCCATAATCAAAGCGGTTCAGAAGGGAGGTAAGGCGCTTTACATCGTACCATTGAGGGCTCTTGCATCAGAGAAGTATGACGACCTGAAGGCATTCGAGAAGATCGGCCTCAAAGTGGCGCTATCCATAGGTGATTTTGACTCGGCTGATCCAACGCTCGAGAAGTTCGATGTCATCATTGCCACATCCGAAAAGGCGGATTCGCTCCTGAGACACAGGTCGCATTGGCTGGAGAGGTTGTCCGTCGTGGTGGCGGACGAGATCCACCTGATGAACGATCCCAACAGGGGACCCACGCTTGAGATTACCCTTTCCAAATTGAAGCAGATCAATCCGAATGCGCAGATCGTGGCGCTCTCTGCCACCATCAACAACTCCCAGGAGATGGCGGATTGGCTGAAGGCCGAGCACATCGCGAGCGATTGGAGACCGGTCCCTCTGAAAGAAGGCGTGTACCACGACAAGAGCATCCTGTTCTCGGACAGCACCAAAAGGGAGATCAAGACCCGTGGAGATAAGATTGATTCACTCGTGGTCGATTCCCTCAAGGAAGGCGGCCAGTGCATCGTGTTCGTTAACACTAGGAGATCAGCCGAGTCCACCGCAACAAGGCTGAAGAGATACACACAATCCGCTTTGACCCCAGAAGAGATGAAAGAAGCGGTAGCATTGGCTAAGAAGATCGTGCGGAGGCAGGACGAACCCACATCCATCGGTTCCAGGCTTGCGCAATGCGTGGAGGATGGTGCAGCTTTCCATCACGCTGGACTCACTAACGAACAGAGAAAGACGATCGAGACCAACTTCAAGAAAGGACTCATCAAAGTGGTTACAGCGACCCCCACGTTGGCGGCTGGGATCAACCTTCCCGCAAGGAGGGTAATCATAAGGGATATCCGGAGGTACGACGGGAACTTCGGTAACATCCCCATACCAGTGCTGGAGATCAAGCAGATGGCCGGACGCGCTGGAAGACCGCAGTTCGACAAGGAGGGGGAGGCGGTTCTGATAGCCAGGAAGGAGAGCGACATCCCGTTCGTGATGGAGAACTACCTGCATGGTGAACCGGAGAGGATAGAGTCCAAGTTGGGTAGCGAACCGGCATTGAGGATGCACATCCTGGCTTCCATTGCCACCGAACACGTTCGTAACAAGGAGGAGCTCATGGCGTTCATCGACAGCACCTTCTTCGCTCATCAACTGGACGTTTGGACGATAGAGGACAAGATCGAACATGTTCTCGATTTCTTGATGGAAGAGGAGTTTGTCACCGGTAACGGACACCTGACCCCGACCATATTCGGGAAGAGGACGTCCGACCTTTACATCGATCCGTTGTCAGCGGTCATCATAAGGGACGCTCTAAGGAAGGACAGCGATGAGATCTTTCCGCACCTGCATGCGATCTGCGCCACCCCAGACATGCCCAAGTTGTACCTTCGGAAAGGGGACTACGAGTACGTGGAGGAGAGGGCCAGGAAGGTCAACCTCTTGGTTGATATGGAAGATTACGAGTTCCTTCTGTCAGAGATAAAGACCGCTCTGTTGATCGAGCAATGGATCGAGGAGGCATCCGAGGACAAGATCGTGGAGACGTTCTCGGTCGGGCCCGGCGACATAAGAAGAAAGGTGGAACATGCAGAGTGGTTGATATACTCCATGAAGGAGCTCGGGAAGATATTCAACAAGGACAAGGCCAAACTGCTGGCACCTCTTATATT
>JAZGCT010000157.1:0-3012 GCA_036477085.1 Thermoplasmata archaeon
AATGTCGTCCCCCTTGAGGAAGCTCTCGTCAGAAGGAATGGGGTGGCACAGTAGGGCCTGTTTTGAATCTATCACCAGATAATACATGGATAATGAGAGATCTATGCTCCTGACATCCGCATATTGCGACAGGATTTGGGCGTTGTCCCTATTCGATCCGTCAATGGGAAACGCATACTTGATGTCAACTCCAGCGTTGAACTTCTCTTCGATAGTGGGGAGCCTTGATCTGAGGATTCTTATCGGGCTCTGTACGGTCCCCACCGAGAGGATCTCCTTCTCAGATTCCTCATACATTCGGTTCAAACGGTCCCTAACGTTCCTTCTGCCATAGATCGCTTCGAATCGCCCTATCTCCTCAGCCTCTGTGGTGGCTCTGACCGCGAATTCGTTCATCAGACTGTCTTTCTTCTCCGCGATCTCATCCGCTGATTGCCTGTGAGATTCTGCTACCCTTTCGAGAAAGTCCTCAATGTGGACCGGCTTGTACTTGATCGGGCTTTCGGGTATGATCTCAACAAGCCCCTTCTCGTGAAGCTGGCCCATTGTAGAGTATATCCTGGTCCGTGGGACCCTGGAAAGTGTTGGTATCTGACTGGCCTTGGAGACACCCAGATCCAGGAGAGTAAGGTATACCCTGGCCTGATAGTCTGTCAGTCCCAATTCCTTCATTTTGCCGAGTCTTTCCTCGTTTATGGGCATGGTCCGGACTGGAACGAGTGTCAGTCCTAATAAAACTTGTCATCAGGTTCAGTTACAGACCTGGCACAGGGAATGTCACTGGGAAGAATCTAGCTAGCAGCCGCACTTCGCTTGTTGGGAAACTTCAGTTTCAGCCTCTGGTTCAAGAACTGGAATCTGTTCCGGATCGTAACTTCGGAGACTCCAGCCACCTCTGCGATGAGCCTCTGGGGTTTCTTCTCGCCGCATCTCACTGATGCGACATAAATCGCGGCCGCCACTGTTCCCGAAGGCGCAAATGAGGAAGTTCCCATGGTTCCGTCCAATTCGTTCAGTATCCTGCGCGTCTCGGCCTCCACGTCCGGACCCAGGTCCAACTCGCTGCAGAACCGGGAGACGTATTCCTCAGGCCTTACGAGGGGAACTTTGAGCTTTATCTGCCTTGATATAGCGCTGTATGCTTTCCTGAGCTTCTTCCTGTCCACTTCTGCGACCTTCGACATCTCTTCCAGTGTTCTGGGAACGTTGTTCATTCTGCACGCTGCGTACAATGCAGCTGCCACGACTCCTTCTATGCTCCTGCCTCTCACCATGCCCTTCTTCAAAGCCTTCCTGGTGATCAGGGCCGCTTCGTCCCTGATTCTTGGCGGTATGCCCAGTCTTGATGCCATCCTGTCCAATACCGTCAGTGCCTGGACAAGGCTCCTCTGGCCCGGACGCAATAGGTTGGACTGCCGATGTAGCATCCTCATCCGGTTGTACCTGTCCCTCTGCTTCGCCGGGATCGGATTCCCGTGGAAGTCCCTGCTGGTATAGGATATCACCGTCGAAAGCCCAAGGTCGTGGGACCTCTGGCTCAATGGTGCGCCCGTTCTCGCCATACGCTTACTGTCTTCCGCTGTGTAAGCCCTCCACTCTGGACCCGTGTCAATCTCAGATTCATTGACAACCAGACCACAGCTATCGCATACTAGCTCTCCTCTGTGGTCGTCCCTGTACAAGTGTACACTGCCACATTCTGGGCACGCGTCATCTGACACTAGTTCCACTTTCTTGGAATTGATGTCCACTTCTCTTTTTCTATCAGTCATCATCCGTTCATTCTATCGCTCCAATGGGCATATAGGGTTCTGTGTCATCAGCTGGGATGACACTTCGAGATTCGGGCATACTGGCTACTTCCATTTGACGAATCTCATTAGAGAATTGGGCCAATCTGCGATTTCTGTGGGACGGGCGCGATGTCTACCCTACGTTTCCTGCTTTTTCCGGTAGTTCTCAACTGCCTTGTGAAGACCATCAGCGGCCAGATTGCTACAGTGCTGTTTGATGGGAGGAAGCCCCTCCAGGGCATCCGAGACATCCTTCTTGGTTATCTTCATGGCCTCGTCAAGGGTGATCCCTTCGGCGAGTTCGCTTATCATGGACGACGTCGCTATAGCCGCCGCGCAGCCCATGGTCTTCCAACCGATTTGGGTTATTCTGTCATCTTTGACCTTGATGTAGATCTTCATGACATCCCCACAGACGGGGTTTCCAACCTCCCCGACAGCATCCGCATCCTCAATCTCTCCCATGTTCTTGGGGTTCTGGAAGTGCTCAATCACCTTCTTGGAGTACATTTCAGTCCCTCTTGGCAACACATATGAAGTCCGTCATTGGACTAAAACCTTACGAGTGAGGAGACTGGAATCACTGGAATGCGGTATCCCGACAGCTGTTTCTCCATCCCGGATATGAACTGTGTGGCCATCACGGTATCGTGGTGCCCCCAGTCCCTCGCCTCCCTGCATAGGAATATGATATCAGGTTCGATGTCATCGCAGCGTTCGCTGATGTTCAGAGGGGTCAGGTGCTCCAAGATGTCCACCTTCTCTATCACCCCCTCCTTGACAGCTTGACAATCCTCCCGGTAGTCGGCAACAATCATCTCGATTCCATCATTCTTCCTGAGTTGCTTTATCACCCTTACTCCCAGGGACCCTGCACCTACCACTAACGCTTTCATTCATCCACCTCTCAAATCCATCCTAACCTTCCGATGATATAGATCCACACCACCGTTATGAGAACCGATGGTATTGTAATAGCCAACCCACTCTTGAACATATCCTTTTTCGATACTATTCCAGTACCATATATCAGAGTTGAAGGAGGGTGTGCGACTGGAGTCATGAAGGCGACGCCAGCGACCAACGCGATCAATAATGCCAAAAGCAATGTGTAATCGCCCAAGCCGCTGATCGTACTGGTCAATGTTATCACCAGGGGGACGAAGAATGCCACTGTGGCTGTTTTGTTGACGAAGTTGCTCATGATAACAACCACTAA
>JAZGCT010000158.1:0-4768 GCA_036477085.1 Thermoplasmata archaeon
TCAGGATTAGCGCGTCGTGGTAGTATTCCACGAAGTTCTTCTTGTTGAGCTCCACGTAGGTATCTCGAAGTTCGCTGAGGACGACGGGGTCTTCTTCTGTGATATTGATGCTGTCAGGATCCTGATCGCCGTGCATCTTGCCTTTGACGTTGAAGACAAGAAGTGAATGGTGGGCGGTGACGGCCCTTCCGCTCTCCGAAACCAGTGTGGGTGGGGGAACGCCCTCTTCCTCGCAGACGAGATTCATTATGTAAACAACGTTGTTAGCATATTCCTGCATCGTATAGTTCATGCTGGACTCGCCGACGCTCTTGCTGCCATCGTAGTCGACCCCGAGTCCGCCGCCGACGTTCAAGTATTCGATGTTTACGCCAATCTTGTGCAGCTCGGCGTACAACCTGGCCGCTTCCCTTATCGCGTCCTGAATCCTCTTGATGTGGGTGATCTGGGAGCCCAGGTGGAAATGGAGCATTCTCAGCCTGTCCAGATGACCCTCGGCCTTGAGCGATTCAACGATCTCGAGGACATCCGACGCTGAAAGCCCGAACTTGGCAAGCTCCCCACCAGAGGATATCCACCTCCCCGCGCCTCGCATGTGCAGTTTCACCCTTACCCCGAGCAACGGCATGTGACCCAGTGATTTCGACTGTTCGAATATTGTGGGAAGTTCCCCGATCTCATCCAGGACTATGAACAGCTTCTCCTTGACCAAAGATGCGTCAAAAGCAAGTTTGGCGAACCGCTCATCCTTGAACCCGTTGCAGATAAGTAGCGAAGAAGGTTTTGGGTCCAATGCGAGAGCGGCTAGCAGCTCTGTTTTGGTCCCCACCTCCAGGCCATAACCGTACTTCTCGCCGGCTTTGAGCAGCTGCTGTACCACCTCTTTTCTCTGGTTGACCTTGATTGGGAAGACAGCCTGATACCTGCCACCATACTCGTATCTGGAAATCGCATCGTTGAATGACCCGTGCAGCTCGTCCACTCTGTGGCTGAGGATCTGCGGGAACCTCAACAAGACCGGAAATCCGATGTTCTCCTTGACAAGGCTGTCCACAATCGCTTTGACGTTGGCTGTCTGCAACTCGTTCTTGTCCGGCCTCACCAAGAGGTTGCCCTCTTTGTCGACATCGAAATACCCTGAGCCCCACCTCTGAACTCCGTACAATTCCAGGGAGTCCTCCGGTTTCCACGCTTGAACCACGGTGCGAAATAGACGATGTTCCATCTTAAAGTTAGTGTTCGGTTCAACGCCATGGGGAGAGAGCGGCAGTCAATGCGAGATCCAGATGTCCCGAATGCTGTGGATTTGGGAGATACAGTGGAGGAGAGTTCGCAAATCTTTAGGTGATTTTGGTTATACATATTGCCAAAGGACTCGTGTTCTCGGGGTCGGATTCTCCTTTTTGGTTATACATATTGCCAAAGAATTGGAGGTCCCAGGTTCAGATGATGTCTCTTTTTGGTTATACGTATTGCCAAAGAAACATTTGTCTTGAGATCGAGAACTGCGTTTTGGTTACACGTATTGCCAAAGGACTGTTGTTTTCGGGGTCGGATTCTCCTTTTTGGTTATACGTATTGCCAAAAGCAGACGGAGACAAACAGTCATATGTAGCCAGCGCATTCCCCCTTCTCCCCCGTTTGGTTACACGTATTGCCAAAATGCCGGACAGAATGGAGGGAGAGATGCCTGTAAGAAGGGACACGATGAAGGAACTGGGCCTTGAAGAGGCAACAATAGTATCCTTCGACATTCCTCGAGAAAAGAAGACAAGAAGAAGCCTCATTCACAGGTATATCCACGGGCGAATCGAGACAAGGAACGTGAACGGGGAAACAAGGACATACACATACCCGGGGCTATTGGATGAGGGCGGATTCAGAATGGGACAATCGGTATATCTCCTCCCCTCCAATCTGGCATCTAGACTGATCCTGAAACTGAGTGAACTGAACATAAGCCATCGCTACTGGGACATGTTGATGTATCGCTAGTTCATCATATTTTGAGAAACTGTCAGGCCATTCCAGCTCAGCTTTGAAAGCATTCTTGGAATACTACCCGACCACCACAGAGATAAGATTATTATATCATCCTAACATGTTGCGGGTCTGGGGCTCGTGGCCTAGTCCGGATATGGCGCCTGCCTTCTAAGCTGGTGATCCTGGGTTCGAATCCCAGCGAGCCCGTTGCGGTCGATCGGATGATAGACGAGATCAGGGTCGAGATCAAGAAGTCTCTGGCCAAGGCGGTTCAGGAGGCATTTCATTTATCCAAAAGTCCCGACGAGATCCCGGTCGACATCCAGACCAAAACCGAGTTCGGGGAGTTCTCCAGCAATCTTTGCATCCAGCTGTTGAAACCCACGGGGAAGGAGCAGGAGGAGATTGCCCAGGAGATCATCTCGAGATTCGAGAAACCGGAGTTGGTCGACAGAATAGAGGTCATGGAAGCAGGCGGTGTCCATTACCTTAACTTCTTCTTGGATTTCCCGGCGTTCGGGGACAAGGTTCTGAGAGAGGTTCTATCATCGAAGGATGACTACGGCAAATCGGATTACCACAAGGGGCAGAAGCTTCTACTGGAACACTCATCGATCAATCCTACTGGACCCATCAACGTCGGTCGTGTCAGGAACTCCCTCATCGGAGACACAATGGCAGGATTGGCCAGGGCCGTGGGCTGGGACGTTGAGACGCATTTCTACGTGGACGACATGGGGAAGCAGGTCGCCACGATCGCGTGGGGGATCGAGAACAAGGTCTCTGAGAAGTACTCATTGACATTCGACGAGCGCGGAGAGCCGGTATTGGAGAAGACTGACGGACCGGCGGAGAACGAACTGCTGAGCAGGTACGAGAATTACGCAGACAAGCCGGACTTCAAGGTGTTCTTCACCTACGTTCCCACGACCAAACTCATCGAGGATGAGATGCTCGATTCAGAGATAGATGAACTTGCGGAGAGATGCGAGAAGGGAGACGAGGAATCCCTTGGAAGATTGAAGAAAGTGGTCGACGACGTACTCGCTGGGCAGAAGCAGACACTGGAAAGGCTGGGAATCACCTTCGACAGTTTCGATTTCGAGAGCCGCTTTGTCCTCGACGGTTCGGCTCGGAAGGCGATCGAGGATCTGAAGGAGCTTCCGCAATCCCTGGAACTTGACACAGGGGCCAATGCCATCGACCTTTCCGAGTTCGGACTGGAGAGAAGAGGCGGAGGCACGGTCTTCCAAAGACCTAACGGAACGTCGGTCTACATCGTGAGGGACGTTGCATATCACAGATGGAAGCTGGGTCAGGCCGACGCTAACCTGATAGTGCTGGGAGAGGACCACAAGGTTGAGTTCAAGGAAGTGAAGACGATTCTGAAACTATTGGGAGACCTGAAGGATGATAACCTGTTAGATGTGGTCCACTTCGCTTTCGTTGGCATGAAGGGGCGCAGGATGTCGACACGTAAAGGCGTCATAGTCTCGGTCGATGAGCTGCTTGATGAAGGGATCGACAGGGCGGAGAAAGAGGTCCGTAGTAGGAACGAGGAACTGGACGACGAGAAGGTTGCGGAAATCGCCAAACAAGTCGCGATAGGAGCGATAAAGTACCACATGCTGAAGGTGCAGACCATGAAGCAGTTGACGTTCTCGTGGGAAGATGCGCTGGACTTCGAAGGGGATGCGGCACCATACGTTCAATACGCCCATGCAAGGGCATCCAGCATACTGAGGAAAGGGGGCGTGTTCGAAGAGACCTCCATACCAGAGAACATAGTTTTCACTAACGAATCAGAGAAGGACCTGACCCGGTTGATCTCACATTTCCCGTCCATAGTGTTCACAGCGGCAGCGGAACGGCGGCCACATCTCTTACCAGACTATGCATACAAACTTGCCACGCAATTCACGGAGTTCTACCACAAATCCCCGGTGCTGGGGGCGGAAGAACCTGAGGTCAAGGAATCGAGGATAGCGATGGTCAAGGCGACCAGGCAGACTCTCAGGAATTGCCTTTCGCTTCTGGGAATCGAATCGCCTGACAGAATGTGACCGTAGTCGGTATTATATCCCATCGTTTCTTTTTGGAATCCTGCAACATGGGCCCATAGCCTAGCCAGGATAGGGCGTTTGGCTTCGGACCAAGAGATCGAGGGTTCGAATCCCTCTGGGCCCGTTCTCATTAGGGTACGAAACCCTTATATTCGGGCTAGTTCATTGCCCCATCATGGCGAATCGAAAGGGTAGAGGTAGCGCTTACAAGCTGCTTCTCAAAGACAGAGAGGTCAGGCGGTGGTATGACAACGTAGCTAGAGGCTCCGTCGTAACTGCCGATGTCTACCTGCGCCGATTGGGGAACTTCTGCGGATCTCACAAGCTCACGCCCATGAAACTCGCCGCCAAATCAGAGAAGCAGATCTACGGGATTCTTCTGGATTACATTACAGAGCTCGAGAAGAGAGATCTGTCGGGCTCATACATCGCATCGATACTCAAGGCTCTCAGATCGTGGCTGAGCCACAATGACAAGGAAATAAAGAAGAAGATAAAGGTCAAAGACTCCGGGATTCATCCGACTCTGAAGGACGAGAGGGTGCCAACTCCTCAGGAGCTGAAGAGTATCCTCCTTTCCGGAGACAAGAAGACCAGAGTCGCTTGCGCTCTACTGGCGCATTCGGGACTTAGAATACAGACGCTGGGGAACTATCAGGGAGATGACGGACTTATCGTTGGAGACTTCCCAGAGATGGAATTGAAAGATGATCCCGTAGTCT
>JAZGCT010000159.1:0-4026 GCA_036477085.1 Thermoplasmata archaeon
TGAAGTGGAAGCATCATACATGGATGAGTTGGCGGCGTCCAGTCCGGTGAGCTCGCAGACGAAGCTCTGGTACTCGAAGAGGGCCTGGAGCATGCCCTGGCTGATCTCGGGTTGATATGGAGTGTAAGATGAGTAGAACTCTGATCGTGATATCATCTCGAAAACGGCAGCAGGGATATAGTGGTGGTAGACCCCTGCACCGAGGAAACTGGGCATTTCACAAGCGGTTCGGTTCTTGCCGAGGATCTCCATGACGTTCCTTCGGACCTCCTTCTCGGGCAGCCCTTTCTCGATGTTCAAGGGACCTGTACGGACATCGTTGGGAATGTCAGAAAAAAGCTCCTCGACGCTACTTATACCCAACTCCTCAAGCATCTCAGATTCTTCGGATGCCATGCAACCCAGAGAAAACGAATGCGGTCTATTAACCTTTGCCCATTCACGTCCTAGCCGCCAGAAACAACGGATATAAGTGTAAGGATTTCGCCGTCCGTAAGAGGTTCATCGATGGGTATGGGGCTCTGAGATCGGGCCAAGATGATGCTGTCCGGGGTCAGATCAAGGTATTCGACCAACGACATGCCCGTCGCACCTTCCTCCAGCTCGACCTCCTTCGTCTCCTTCGACGGTATGAATTGAACTGTGATCTTCACCGATACCGATATCGTTATAACTCAACCAGATATTATAATTTGACCTAAATGCCGAGGTAGCTAAGCCCGGTTCAAGGCGATGGCCTCGAGTGTTATCCACGCTTCAGAAAGATGACCGCGACAGCCATTGGTGCTATGCACCGCGGGAGTTCGAATCTCCCCCTCGGCGTAATCCCTTCAACACTTGACCTTCTCCCAGAATGAACCTCGAAACACAACTTAGAACAGCTTGGAGAAGTCATCATAGACGTTCTTTCTGTGTCCAATGAACAAGACGATCACTCTGTTCTCCTCTTCATCAATCTCATATATCGCCCTGTAGTCCCCGATCCTCAAGGTCCAGAAGTCGGAATACCTCAAGCGCTTGCCTTTTCGCTCTGGGTGATCCTCCAATTCCTCCAATTTGCTCTTTATCCTCTCTCTTGCATCCTTCTTTGACTTCGACAGAAATCTGGCAGATTTGGGGTGAAGAAAGACCTTGAAACTCATTCGAGTTCCTCAAGAGGCACGAGAATCTCGGGCTTCTCCTTCGCCTCCTTACTCCTTTCGACTAGCATCTTGTAGAATTCACGTGTCTTCTCACGTTCTCCATACAGGGCGACAATCGTCTTGATCGCGTCGCTTCTGCTCTTGAACCTGCCTTTGACTACCCATCGGTCAATGTCTTTCACGACGTCTTCTGGCATTCTCAGTTGGACCTGGACCATTATGCACCACTGTAAACAGAAGTGTTTACAAAGTACTTCAACCCTTCTTTTGGGTTCTCATGCCTGTAGATAGGAGACTGGCCCGAGAAGATCCTGTGGAGAGATATCAGTTACAGGTAGACTAGCTTTCGAATCTCCTCCACCGCGTTCCAGAAAAGAATCAACCGCCCCACTGCCACTCGGCGTATGCAACGATGGCGATCAGAAGAATGCCAAAGATCACAACCAGCCTGGGATTGACCTTGAGGGCCTTCTCATCCTCTAAATCGAAGTAACGAATCAGTCCGGCCGCGGAATGGAATCCTTCCTTCTTGCTCTCCTTAGGCAATCTCCGACCTCGAGGTGTCAATTAACGAATGGGATATAAATAGGTTTCGTGGATGGTCGATGGAAGGGCTTCTGGCACGTGCGGAATGTTGATTCTGGTTTTTGGTTATGTACATAACCAAATGGAGGCGTGGTGTTGATCGATTTCCATCAGTTTTTGGTTACACGTATAACCAAGAAATACAGACCCTGCGAGAGATGTCCTCCAAAAGGTAACTGACATCTGGCTACCAGTTATGACAACATATAAATACACCCAATCCTAATGAAAGTGCCCCCAAAACCATTGGTACAACATGCGGAGGAGTACGATGACGGAGGAGAATACGGTATACATTGGAAAGAAGCCGACCATGAACTACGTTCTGGCTGTGGTGACGGTGTTCAACAGCGGTTCGAAAGAAGTTGTCATCAAGGCTAGAGGTAGGTCTATCAGCAAGGCCGTGGACGTTGCGGAGATTGTCAGGAACAGGTTCGTGATGGACGCTAGCCTCACGGACATCAAGATTTCCACGGAAGAGCTGGAGGGCGAGGAAGGCAGGGTAGCAAACGTTTCGAGCATCGAGATCTTCCTGAACAAGTAGACGGGACGAGTGCACATTTTTCGAGTGTTGCATCCAACATCCGGGTAGCGGAGAGTTTGTAGAGATGTCGAATGGTCTAGGAGAAGTGGTCGAAGCCGCAAAGAAGGCAGAGATAGCGGAGAAGCTCTCGGATAAACCGTTGTGCGACCATTGTCTGGGGAGGCTTTTCGGAAAGGTGTCAACCGGATTGGACAACCCGAGCAGAGGTGGCGCGATAAGGGAATCCCTCGGACTGGAGAACGGGAAGAAGTGCTGGCTGTGCGAAGGACTGTTCGATGAGATAGAGAAGTTCTGCGACATGATCGAGGAGGAGCTGGAGAACATCGAGTACGAGAGCTTCCTGGTGGGCAGCAGGATAGACCCTGAGATAGAGTCCAGGGAAGAGAACCTGTGGGTAGAGCTGGACCTGCACGATTTCGAAATTGCGAAAGCGGAGATGAACCGGGAGATCGGCAAGATACTCGAACCAAGGACCGGAAAGGTGGTGGATTTCAAGAGGCCGGAAGTGGTGGCGCTGATGAACACCGCTTTCGATGACGTGGAGCTCACCATAAACCCCATATTCGTCTACGGAAGGTACAAGAAGTTCGTCAGGGACGTTCCCCAGACCACCTGGTCGTGTCGTTCGTGCTGGGGCGTCGGATGCGGGAAGTGCGACAACACTGGCAAGGAATATCAGGACAGCGTGAAGGACCTGATCGGCGAACCGTTCCTAATGGAGACAGGCAGCGAGGATTATTCATTCCATGGAGCCGGCAGGGAGGATGTGGACGTCAAGATGCTCGGAAGGGGCAGGCCGTTCGTGCTGGAGCTCTCAAGACCCAAGAAGAGGACAATAGACCTGGAGAAGATGCGGAAAGAGGTCAACAGATCAGAGGCCATCGAGATCACCGATCTCAAACCTTCAAGCCGGAAGGAAGTTGCGGAACTAAAGACCGCCAGGTACTCCAAGAGCTACAAGGTGATCGTCGAACTGGACCGACCAGTGCCAGAACAAAAACTTAAAGAAGTAGTATCATCATTCAAGGGAGAAGAGATCGCCCAGCAGACGCCAGCGCGGGTTGCCAAGCGAAGAGCGGATAAGGTACGGAAAAGGACGATACAGGACATAGAAGCGACCTTGCTCGATGACGGAACTGCTGAGATCTGCATCAAGGCGGAAGCCGGAACGTACATTAAGGAGTTGGTCAACGGAGACGAGGGGAGGACTAGGCCGAGTCTGGCAGAGATGTTGGGGGTAGGTTGCATAGTCAGGTTTCTTGATGTGATGGATATACACGACGAGGATGGTGAAGATGGTTAGAGCGTCAAAAGGAACAAGGAGAAGGACGAGGCATAAGTTCAGCAGGAAGGCACGGGAAAGAGGGCTCTCGCCGATCACCAGAAGCTTCGTCGAGTACTCCGAAGGGGAGAAGGCCAACATCGTCATCGACCCGAGCATCCAGAAGGGTCAACCTCATTCACGTTTTCACGGTCAAACCGGGACAGTGATCGGGACCCAGGGGGGCGCGTACCTCCTGAAGGTCAGAATGGGCAATGCCATCAAGACGGTGGTCGTGAGCCCAGAACACTTGAGAAAGTCGAGGTAGGAGGTTCTTCTTGGCTAAGGAAGAGTATCTGTCCCTTGCAGATGTGAAGGAATTGCTCGAGAAGGAGAAGAAGAACAGGGAAGAGCTGATGCCCGAGCAGAAGCTGGCCCTCTTGCCCGCCGAGTCGTTCGCCAAGCTGTCCAGGACGAACGTGAAGAAACTGGTC
>JAZGCT010000016.1:0-11235 GCA_036477085.1 Thermoplasmata archaeon
GACGCTTTCCCTCGACTTCTTGCAGGTGGTCGACCTGAAGATGGTCTTCAAGGTTTGGTAGATGTCCTTGGTCCTGTCCCGGTACCCCAGAGCGGTCACGTCGTCGATGCCGACCTCTTCCCTCCCTTCCACCATAGATTGCAGATCGTTTATGGCCGATCGGAGGTCGCCCTCGTTTCTCTCAGCGACATGATGCAGTGCCTCCTCGGCTACCTTCACACCCTCGTTGCGCGCTATTTCCCTAAGTACTTTTATGACAGACGAGGTCCTGGGTTTTCTGAATCGGATTATGGTGCATTCCCTCTTTATTGCTGAAGATCTCCTGGTCAATCCGTAAAGGTCGTTGGCGATCAGTATTATGGGCTGCTTGGTGTTCCTGAGGACCTCGGATATGGCACCCACCCCGCCCATGTCCTCCTTTCCGAACAGGTTGTCCGCCTCATCCAGCACGACCAATTTTCTCCCTCCGTTTTTGATCGAGATGTACCGTCCGTCGTCTGCGAATGTCTCGGCAACGGCTCCCCTCAGTGCTATGTCCTTGACAGCTTTGGCGTTCCTCTTGTCCGAGGCGTTCATCTCCACAACCGTCCATCCGAAGTCGTTTGCCAGTGCCAACGCTGCGGATGTCTTCCCTATTCCTGGGCCACCGGCGAGAAGCAGAGCCTTCTTTGAAGGGACCTTGTGATCCCAGCTGTCGGCCCAGCGTCTCATCTGGTTGATCGCCTGCGAGTTTCCTGCAATGTCAGCGAGAGTTTGAGGACGGTACTTCTCGGCCCAATCGATCATTGCGGGGAAAAGGGCGAAAGGATACAATAAGATTGTTGCGAACTTGGTTGTTAAGTTGCTAGATAAAATAAATTACGGAATATCGTTATTTACTTTATTAGTGAAGTGTTTAGATGAAATGAGGTTTGGGCACCGGCTCTACTCTTCCTCCTCTTGCGATTCTTCGAACAGATCGCACAGTTCTTGCAGGAACTCATCGTATGTCTTGCGGAACTTCAATCTGTAGAGCCGGTCTCTCGTTGCCGTTGAGAGCTGTATGCTCGTTAGGTTTTTTTTTGGGTTTTGGGGCATCCGATCCCGTCCGGTGTATAGAAGTATTGATATATATCATTTTATGTTTGTTATTGATTCTGTGTTAATCATTTGATTACTGTCTTCATATACAACAAATTGAATTATGTTATCTATGTTATTGTATAATTCATATTGAAATATGTGAACTATGTTTGAAAACACCGGTTTTATTGATATACAACAACCTTTGGTAGTCCAACGGTTGCCATGTTTAGGGTATTCTTCGCAAACTATGCCGTCTCCGACGCCTCCGTTCTCGGCTCAACCGCCTCCTCTTCCACCGGTTCTTCCTCAATCTGTCTCGGCTCATATTTCTGGTATGGCTTCCTGATTCGACGCACAATCTCCCTCTGAACCTTGTTGAACATGGATACTTCCAGTATTGCCTGATGGTCTCTCCTTTGAAGAATCCCATCCCATTCCATGTAGCCACAGTAGACCAGGTTCTTCAGTATTCTGGATATGGTCATTCCATACCACTTGCCTCCACTTCTCGAGTGCAATCCTTTGGAGTTAAGTAGGTCTGCGATTTGCCTCGATGTCCGTCCACCAAGATACTCTTCAAAGATGAGCTTCACACCCTTGCTTTCCTTTTCATCAATTTGGAGCCTTCCATCTTTGTATAGATAGCCAAATGGGATGTTCCCGCCAAGAGGTCCGCCAACAGTCGAAGCCTTCTGCTTCATCCCCATGTACACTCTCTCACCGATCTGTTCGCTTTCCAGCTGCGCGATCCTCTGGATGATGTCCATCACGAACCTGCCCATGGCCGTGCTCGTGTCCAGTGACTCCTGCATGCTCGAGAACTCCTTGCCCCATTTCTTCAGGTCGTCCATCATCTCCATGAAGTTCTTGCTATTCCTGTGGATCCTGTCCATCTTGATGACGAGGACCGTGTCCCAGTTGTCCTTTTCCTCGAACATTCTCTGATAAGCTGGCCTCTTGGTATCTCTGCCGGAGTGCCCTTCGTCCACGTATTCCCCGGCGATCTCCCAGCCCTTTGCCTGACAATACGCTCTCAATCTGTCCTTTTGAGCATCTAGGGAGAATCCTTCCTTGGCTTGGTCCTCTGTGGAAACTCTAGAGTAGATAGCAACACGGTTCACTGCTTCCCATCCCGTTAGGCAGTGTATCGTGGCGAGAATATAAAAAGATATTTATCGTGTCATTATTATTTTTTAGTGTGAATGAAAAGTTCTCACGGATCCTCGAAAATGAGCGGTACACCCCCTCCTAGTCGTTGAGATTCGAGGTTTCGTGCGATTTCGGGTATTTCTACATGCTCTTTTAGTATAATCCATTAATATTAATTGTTGTAACGATGATATCTATTATTATGATGTTATAATCTAAAGGGAAGGATATCCGCACATCGTCCGTCGCTGCTCAAACTCTCCATGTTTAGTATGAAACGTAATTAGATAACACAGTAGCGATATCAGATAATAAAAGATATCATATACATAAACGAGGCGAAAAACGGCTTGACACAAGATCGGAGACCTAGTGCTCACCGCGCAATTCCTTCAAGATCTGCTCGGCTCGATCCATCCGCACTTTCTTCTCGGCGATAAGTCTCTCAACGATTATCCCGATCTCATCTCCCTTCGCTCCAACGCTTACCGCGATGTTGCGGGCGTGCAGGGACATGTGCCCTCTCTGTATGCCCTCTGTGGCAAGAGCTCTCATCGCTGCGAAGTTCTGTGCAAGACCCACTGCGGCCATGACCTCACCCAGCTCAGATGCCGACTTGACGCCGAGTATCTTCACGTTCCTCCTTGCGGTGGGATGTACAACGGTCGCTCCGCCAACAAGTCCCACGGCCATAGGGATCTCGATTGATCCTACAAGGTCGCCGTCCTCGTTCTTCTCATAGATTGTCAAAGGGCGGTACTGTCCGGATCTAGCGGCATACGAATGCGCCCCCGACTCGACCGCCCTGAAGTCGTTACCTGTGGCGATCACCACCGCGCTGACTCCGTTCATAATGCCCTTGTTGTGAGTTGCTGCCCTGTACGGATCCGCCGCAGCGAATGCATAAGCTTCCAGGATTCCTTCGACCACTTCCTCCCCGCCGATGGCCTCTTTCGAGAACACGGCTTTGGCTTTCGCTATTCTGCGATCTGCCAGGTTGGAGATTATTCTCAGATACACCCTGCCTCCCGTGATCCTCTCTATATACGGTGCCACGCCCTCGGCCATCGTGTTCACGGCGTTCGCGCCCATGGCGTCCCTGCAGTCCACCAGGAGGTGCACTATGACCATCTGACCCCTGATTGTGTCCAGGACTCTCGCCTCCACGTCCTTCGCGCCGCCCCCTACTTTCAAAAGAATGGGATCCCTCTCATTGGCCATCTTCAGTATCTCTTCCTTGTTCTCCAGGATGGTCCTCTTGGCGTCTTCAGCGTTCTCGATGTTCGTCAGCTGTATCTGACCTATCATAACAGGTGGAGTGCTCTCGGTGGTGAATCCGCCCTTTTCCCTTGCCATCTTGGCCGCGTTCGATGCAGCGGCGACCACCGAAGGTTCTTCTAGGGCCATGGGTATGAGGTAGTCCTTCTGGTTGATCTGGAAGTTGACAGCGATCCCCAACGGTAGCGGCATCGTGCCTATGACGTTCTCTATCATCCTGTTCACCTCTTCCATCTCCATGGGATCTGTGCTGGATAGTACCTTGATGTCCTCGCTGTCCAGCTCTGCGAATTCCTTGACCGCGTTCAATCTCTCATCAGGTGTCCTCTTGTAGAAACCAGAGAAGTCATATGCGTCCATTCTGACCACCCGGTTTAGAGATGCTATCATTCGCTTTATTACTTCTTAATCCGGTAAGTACGTTGGTGCTTGACCCTGCTTCCACATCCTTGACACTCGATCAAGCCCGGGATCAGCCTAGCCCCACATTCTGTGCAGAATCTCTGACTCAAAGGTGTGTAGTTCATCTCAGATGATGGGTACTGCCCCTGTTGAGTGTATTCCCCTCGGGGATCGAAACGTGACTTCTTCCCCATTCGCATGCCCAGATAGAATCCGACACCAAACCCCCCTGTCAATACCACAACAAGGGCCCAAACGGTTCCGTTCAAGCCCCTCTCATTTGCATCCTTGTACACCCATGCACCAACTGCTACCGCGATGGTGACGAGGACTCCTATTAGCAGTCCGCATATGAGATATATGTCCACTCTGTCATCCCTCTCTTCGCTCTTCTAGTGCTCAGTCCGCTATCCTCCACCACATGGAAGTCGAAAGTTGTTCGTTGGACCTGTTAACCTTCCTCACCAATGAGCTCCTCTTCTATGTGCGGGTTCAAGGTGTCTTCGGGTGTTGGGACCCCCTCCGCCGGCTCCTCTCCCACATCGGCCTCCACTTCCTCCTCTATGGGCTCTTCCACCAAGGGCGCCTCCTCTATCTCCTCTTCCTCTGGAAGTTCACCAGGCTTCCTGAACTTGGATCCGAGAAGGTACCCCAGGATCAGGATTATGATTGCCAGAAGTGCCATTATGATGTAGGGGGACATGTCAGATTCTTCCCTGACGATGACGACCTGGACGATCCTGGTGTTCTGCGCCGAGTCCACCGCCTCTGCGGTTATGATATTCGGTCCAACAGTGAGCGAAACGGTCTCTTCGAACGATCCGTCCCCGGCAACACTGACGAACTTGCCGTTGATCGTCAATATGGTCCCTGGTTCGACCGTTCCTGTTATGGTCAGCTCCGAATCCTCCGTGGATGTTGGGACGTCATCAATGACCAGTGTCGGGGGCGATGTGTCCTTTGTTATGCTCGTGTTCAGGGTCGCCGTGTTTCCAGCTGCATCCGTCGCGACCAGGTGGAATGCGTTCAACCCTTCGCTCAAAGCGAACAACTTCTCGAACTTCCCATCGCTCTGCATGGTGACCGGTTCCCCATTGATGGTCAAATCCACCGTCGTGGGATCGTACAGTGTTGCGTTTCCTATGAATTCCTCTATCATCCCAGTGATAGGCACGAACTCGAACGTGGTCGGATCGCGTGGTACGTCCACCCGTACATCGATGAACACTGGGGCAACGGTGTCGTAGATGATGGTCTGCATTGCTGAATTGGGGTTCGACCTTACCGTTCTACCTGCCACGTCCCTTCCCCACCAGTCGATTGCTATGACGTCTATGGTATTCATCCCCTCTTCCAGGACGATGTCCTTCTCGAAGTAACCAGTGTTGTCCGCCATAACTTCGAACTCCCTTATGACCACGGGCTTGTCGGCCTCGGTGTGACCGGAGATGGTGGCTATCCCGTTCTGGGTGGAATAGCTTGGCGGACCGTCGAGGTCCAGGAACGGAGCTTGGGTATCGATGACGAATGTGTAGTTGCCCTCTATCAAGTTCCCGGTCTGGTCCCTGACGCTGACATCCAGGCTGTGCATGCCCTCCTTCAACCTCTCGGGTGGTGTGTAGGTAATCGTCCCGTCCCAGTATCCGTGAGTTCCTTCGAACTCGGTGAACGGAATGAGTATCTGGGCAACGGATGTGATGTTCGCTCCATCCAAGAACACGGCTGGAGATTGCCAGTCCAGCTCACCTCGAGACGGGTCGGCCAGACCCACCTGTAACGTTGGACGCGGGTGATTTGTGGTCCGATTGGTCAGTATGTCGATCTCATATCCTATGGCACTGATTGCGAAGCTGAGTATCTCTGGCGGGTCCGGGTCGTATATTATGGTGACCGGGACTATCACGATGGCCGGTGCGCTTGGCGTGCCGATCATCACCGCTCCTCCATACTCTCCTGGCGGTGTGCTCCCCGCAAGGTTCCAGTTGAGGGAGAATTCAACGGTTGTGTATGGATTAAGACCTGTCTCAGTCCCGACTATGACATCATTCGGCAGTGTTTCGGTGATCCAGTACCCCTTCTCCCCTCCGCCGAGGGTCAAGGAGATGTCGATGTCGAAATGCGCTAACTTGCCTTTGATGGTGAATCCGAGAACCTTGATGATGTACTGCCCATCGGGAGGATTGATCCATACCACCCTCTCGTCAGCATCTGCGTCCGCATCGTAGTCCCATTTGGTTCCACCTATCTTCACCAGATGAATGTCCTTGACCTCCTCCAGCTCCAACTTCCCGTTGGGAGGATCGTCCTCTCTGAAGACACCTAAGTCGAGGTCTGGTGCTTTGTCGTCACCGACAATGTGCACATCAAGAATGAAGACGTTTGAGACGTTGATGATCTTGGTGTAGCTACCTCTCTGAAGGAACTCTCCCCAATTGTCCCAGGCCCACCATGTCTGGTAGTCCTGCCCGATTTCAACTTCCTTGTAGCTCTCGGTGATGGCAGGGCCAACTGCGGTCGCGGTGACTCCTTCAGGGAACTCGAGGTTGGATATCATCCTCATGTCCTTGTCCCCGTATCTCACCGGTCTTCGTTCCTTGATCTCCGGCGGCGTGACCTGTATCCAGCCACCTCCTCCGCCGAAGATGAATTCGAAGGGTTTGCTCCCGTTCAAGATCACTCCGTGTAATGCAAGGACGTTTAACCCGGTCTTCATGTCGAAAGCGATGACCTCTGAGCTCATGTTAGTGTTCGTCTCGAATCCCGGCTCCTTTGCCTCCTCGCTCTTTCCGACGACCTTCAAGAAGTATGGTCCATACCTGCTCACGTCTTTAGGAGTTCCGAACCTGCCGAGAACGTAGAAGTCCATGTCCGAAGGCTTCAGTGTCCAGTTGCCTTCAATCCATAGCTTCAGTCCAGCGCTCTTATAGATTCCCGCATCAGGGATGTCGAAATAGTAGAACCTCCAGTCTCCCGTGTAAGGTCTTGAGAGCCTTGTGGAGCCTCTCATTCCCTTGTCGTACCCACCGAAGATTCTGTTGTTGTCGTATAGGTCCGATGTTCCGTTGACGCCCCCGAATTCCAGGTTCGGAGAAGTTATCGCTATGTTGGCCAGGAGCGGGACTGTTGTGACTTCTCCTGTTCCATCATTCGTCACCTGGATGGACCCTTCATACGATCCCACTTTCGCCGTTTGGGGGACCTGCAGTGTCGCAGAGAATGTCTGGCTACTAAATGCTGAGATTGATGGTAAGGTTGTTGGACTCAGTACCAGCCACCGCCAGTCAGTCTTCTCGTATACCTCGATCAGGAACTCCCACATGTACGCCTTGTCCGGCGGATCACCGAACGCATTGAGGCTTACAACTAGTCCATCATCTATCCTGCTTGCCGGGTTCTTTATCCTTGCCTCCATGACATTCGTCATTGGATCAACGCCAATCAACACATTGGCGGCGTTGAATGCCTCTGTCATGGTGTAGAGGTCCCCAAGGTATTGCAGGCTCGGGAATGAAGTGTTCATGGGATTTATGGTCCAGTCGTAGATGTCCATCATGTAGGAGTAGTTCTTGAAGTACGTCTTGGTGCCAGTTGCGGAGACCGAGGCTACATTGGTCATCGTGTCGTACGAAGAGTAAGCTGTGATCTTCACAAGCTCGGCACCGTTCCACAGCGTCGCATTGAAGGGAACCACCTGTTGATAGATGTTGAACAATCCACCCTCGTCCGCGACCTTGAATATGCCACTGGAGTTGATCCAGAACACTATCTCACGGTCGAGCGCGTAGTTGTCGGCAACCGTGAAGTTTGACAGGTAGTATTCCCCGGTCTTGTTGTATATCGTCGTGTCCAGAGTGGCTGATATCGCGCTGTTTCCGTTGTTGGTGACCGTGAACGTCTTGACGTCCACATCCCCTGCTGAGAATATGTTGGTGAATGATGGATATTCCGTACCATGGAAGTTGCCGAACGAGAGGGTGGATGGTGAGAGCGATATTCCACCGTTGCCCATAGCAATCGAAACGCTTCTGGTCGCGTTGACGAATCCTGCGCCTTGGGTCAGGGGGTCATTGTTCACGTCGTCAGATCCCGACATCAGTATCTCATTTGCATGTGTCGCTGTTGGGAAAACTCCATAGTATGCCATGTACTCTTCGTATATCAGCGCCAAGACCCCAACGGTGATTGCAGATGATACGTCCCCGCCCTTCAGTGTTTTCTCTGGTTGAGCCAGGTAGAGCGGGTTGAGCGTTTCAGTCAGTCCTATTGTCACAACATCCGGCTTGGAGATTCCCACCGGCGTCGGACCCCTGGAAGAGGATATCTCCACATCGCCGTAGTGCCGTTCGAAGCCGCTGGCCCTTCCAACGGTTACCACGCCAGGTGCTGCGTTGGGCGAGGATATGGTCCCGTAGCCCCAGCCATAGTCCCCTCCCGGACCCACAAAGAGGCTGGTTTCATTGGATTTCTTGATTGATATGTAATCTGCGAGTCTGGAGAACGTGTCCCAGCCTTTCTCTATCACCCTGGGGTAGTTGAAAGCGTTCAGCACTATCTGGGCCTCATCACCCGTTCCCGCGAGTCCGTCGTATCCTTGAATGGCGAACCACCAGGAATCCTCAATGTTCTCTCTTGTGTTCGCTAGGACAATGAACTTCGCTCCAGGGGCAACACCCTTAACATCGCTTTTCCCCCAATTACCCTGCGCGCTGATCAACGAAGCCAATCGTGTCCCATGTGCTGCCTTCTCTCTGGTATCCTCATCTATGAAGAACTCACCTATGAAAGTGACAATATCTCCATTGGGGGGTATGACGTTCTTGAACTCTGTATCGGTTTCCTGTCTTCTCTTTGTGTAAGGTTCTGAGTATGGGATTGGTGTGAATCCATCGGATATGAAATATATGATTCCGCCGGAATAGTTCTTATCCTCCACGCTGTCGTAATAGAGTGCTGTGGGGTTGTCTCTTGTCAGGATTACGTCTTGGCTGTCGAAGATATTGTCCGCGTTCATGTCCACGTAGACAGTATCATAATCACGAGGTCTCTCTGAATCTACCACCAATACCCCTATGGTTCCCAATTGGCCGATGAGAATCGGGGACGGATGGAATCCGAAGTGGAACTCGCCAGATTTGGAAAGGGCCACATCGGTGTAGAAGAACTTGATGGCCTTCCAGGTGAATGTGCTCAACGATGTGTTAACGCCTGTGTTCCAGTTAAGGTCTTTGCCTTCCGCAGCTCTGGGGCCGTCCTCTGGAACTCTGAAAACGTTGATATCGCTCGGAACGGAGTCTTGAGCGTGATGGGTGTCATTGAATGGAACAGAGAACATCTCAACAGCCAGCGATGTCGGATTTGTCAGATTGACTCTCGGGATTGCGAATTCCATGAATTGCGTTGCACCAAATATCTGGAATGCCTCCATCTGAGGGGTTTCAGGCCAATGAATCGTCGTATTCTTCAGATCAGTTCCGGTCCAGCCCGTCGCATCGTTCCAGACATAGAATGTTGACGGCTGGAATCCAGACTCCCATTTCGCGTCTTTCTTGTTATATCTGTCTCCTCCGACGACATACAACGCGAAGTCAGGCTTTTGTGCAACAAGAACACGTTGGAGGACAAGATTACTGTCCCATATTCTGGCAGAAAGATCAGCCGATGATGTTACCAGTGAGTTTCCGTCAGGGGCCCAATCCACTGAGAACCAGGACATTCTTCCCTGGATGCTTTGCAACGGTGATCCATTCTGGTCCATTGTGCTGAGAACCGGGAGTTCGTTTGGCCCAAGAAGCCATCTGATGGTTGTGTAGGCGACTTCGTTGCTCGTGGACCAATCCACTGAGACGACTGGCCTGAGCGCATTGGTGCTACTTATTTCGGTCTCGGCCACGACGTTCCATATGCGCGCTGTCATGTCGTCCCTGCCTCCAGACACTATTCTGTCCCCGGCAGGAGACCAGGCGATTGAGAGAACAATGGGGTCATGTCCTTCGAGCGCATACAGCGGAGGCGCCTCATTTCCATTCGCCACAGGTCCGAACGTTGCTGTGCTCAAGTCATAGACTCCCACTGTATTGGACATGAAAGGACCTGCTCCGACGAAGGTGTCGAGATTGGCCGCAATCATATCGGGGTCGCCGGGTTTGTATGCCAGAGCCCTCACTAGGTAGGGAATGCTGCTCAGTTCCAGGAAGTACTCAGAGCTCGCTCCGAAATCCCAGAAATTGATGTTCCCCAATCCGCCGTAGGCTATCACGGCATTGTCCGGACTGAAGGCAAGATAAGAGGAGAAACCATAATCGTCCAGATCCGGACCTCCAGTGATGACAAGCTCATATGCTGGGCCTCCCCACGATCCGACGTTCCAAACATACAACCTATCCTTCGATATACTGGCGATCTTGGTACCATCATCGGACCATGCAACCGAGAATGGTGGGTTGTTAGTGCTCTCATGGTTAAACATGGTAGCTATCCTAGTTGCATTAGAGGCGTACCATATCCTGACGAGATTATCCTTGGAGAGAGTCGCCACCATGCTCCCATCCGGGCTGAACTCCGCATCCAGGACATCGTCGCTGTGCGAAGTGTTGGTGTCGATGAGCTTTCCTTCTGGTACGGTGGTGGTGCCACCGGTCTCGTTGTCGACATCTATCATTATGCCAAATGTCACTTGTGGAATGAAATCTTCGGTAGCGTTCGTGGTGTTCACCCTCATGAACGTTGGAAAGCCGAAATACCAGAAGTCCTTGTCATATGTCAGGTTGAGTTTTGTAAGGTCGAAGTTCAACTTGTTTCCACCAGGTGCTGCCAGGAAATTGTCTCTCGTGTCAGAACCCCACTTCTCATAAGCTCCTCCGAACTCGGTCTCACCATCGATGATGAGCGTGTGGGAATATTCAAACGGTCCAGGCCCCACCTGAGTTGTGTTTGCGAACCAAGTGTCCTTAGTATGGTTCTGCTCCAGGAAATTGGACATCGAAACTGGGTCGAATGCTATCGGCCAGCCGTAGTAAGGTGATGTGTAGTCGTAGCTTGCTGTGATATTGTCTCCCGATCCCAAGGGGCTTGCGAAGACCACCTTCCCCATCTTGTCATAGAATTCATAATCTGTACCCTCCGCTAGGGGTGCTCCGTTGTTCCTCAGATCGAGGTTTATGACGTACTGATTGGCCAGAAATGCTTCGGTGACCCCTGCTATCCCGTCCACTACCACCTCGCCGGAAACGCTGCCAAGTACTATCTCGTCAATTGCATAGGTGCCCAATAGGTCAGGGTGGCTCAGATCGATTCCAGTGTCTATCAAGGCGACATTCACGCCGGAACCGTTCACGCCCTGGG
>JAZGCT010000160.1:0-4946 GCA_036477085.1 Thermoplasmata archaeon
ATTCTTCTTAAAGTTTTCTTGTGCAAGTTCGGTTTGTACAAGTGCGCGTCAGAACTCGTCTAGAGCAATCCAGTGTCTGATGCCTTGACACGTTTATCTATGATCTTCCTTGCCACAATGTCAAAGGCGTCTTCAACATTCTCTCCTGTCTTGGCGCTTGTCATCTCGTAGGTGGAATCCATCCTGTCACTGAACTCCTTGATGTCATCTTCTGCGATCTCTGTGTCGTCCACCAAGTCCACCTTGTTCGCCAGCATATGTATCGGGATGTCCCCTGCGACCTTGGATACTGCCTTGATCCAGTTCTCCAACTCCGTGAGTGTCGCCTTTCTCGTGACATCGCACACTGCTATGAGACCTTGGGCTCCTTGAAAGAAAGCCTCCTTGAACAGATCCCTGAAGCTCTTGTCGCCCATTATGTCCCAGACAACCAGGCTCACAAGCAGGTTCCCGTACGTCTCGTCAGAGACCTCTATGTCCCTCTTGAGGACCTTGGCACCCATCGTAGCGATGTAACTGTCATCAAAAACGTCAAGGACGAATCTCCTTACCAGACTGGTCTTGCCGACAGCCTGCTCCCCGACCAGGCACACCTTCGCCTTCATGCGTTTCGCTGCAGTCTTTGTGTCATTATGACTGGAGACTAGGCTCGACATTCAGGTTTTCAACCTCCTCTGGAATAAAAAGGGTTCACTTCCTATTATCTGAGATGATAGTTTGTGAACAAACGAACTGGCCATTAGGTGCCTATTGTTCCATATCGTAAGTCTGTTTGAGAACCCTCTTCGCGAGATCCAAGAAGACCGCGTTGACGTTCTCCCCCGTCTTGGCGCTTGTTAGAAAATACGGTGAATCATTCTCTCCAGCGAAGCGGGATAGGAGGGACCCATCTAGAGCCTGTTCGGACTTGAGATCGACCTTATTGCCCACGAAGGTCATGGGTGGCGTATCAATCACCGAATCTGCTGTGATCATCCACTCGGAAAGTCCTTCGAAGGTCTCCGTCCTTGTCATATCACAGACAACCAGTAGACCTCCAGCCCCGTCGAAGTAGCTGTCCTTAAGAAGATCTGTCAGGCCTCTCTCCCCCATGATGTCCCAGACGGTCATGTTGACTTTGTATTCTCCATCCTTTGATGGCAGCACGAATTCCTTCTTGGTGATCTTGGCCCCAAGAGTTGAGATGTAACTGTCGTCGAAATCATCGTGGACGTATCTGCGAATCAGGCTGGTCTTGCCTACTCGTGAATCACCCACCAAGCATATCTTGGCTTTCAATACCCTCTCCTCGTCGATCATTCTATCTCGCCTCTCGTGTGTCCTGCTACTTGCTCCTATACTCCACTATCTTGTCCGCCAGTTCCTGAAAGACTGCTTCGACGTTGTGTCCTGTCCTTGCGCTGGTGAGATAGGCGATTGAATTGTATTTCTTACACAGTTTGTCAAGGTCCTTCTTGGTGAGCTGTTTTCTTCCTCTCAGGTCCGCTTTGTTACCGAGTATGGCTATCGGCACCTCTCCTGCGACTCCGTACACGCTCCGTATCCATCCATCTAGCTCCTTGAGGGTCTTTTTCCTGGTTAGGTCGCATACCGCCAGGATCCCTGTCGCTCCAGTGAAGAACGCCTCCTTCAGAAGGTCGGTGAAGGTCTTCTCTCCCATGATGTCCCAGATCGTCATGTTCATATCGTACTCTTGTCGAGATCCTTGCGAACGACGTTGAAGCTCTTCTTGGAGACCTTGGTGCCCAGGGTTCTGATGTACCTGTCATCGAACTCGTCAAGTACAAATCTTCTGACCAGACTGGTCTTGCCTACTGCCCTCTCACCTACGAGGCAAACCTTCGCTTTCATCTTATCTTTATTCAAGGGGAAACCTCATTGACTTTGTACAGCATCCGCCAAGCGGTGAACGATGCTGGCAATGGTCACGCCTGCTTCTTCTCCTTGTTGAATTCTTCCTTACCAACTTTCAGAGCCAGATTCTGGAAAGCCTTCTCGACGTTCACGCCAGACTTGGCGCTGGTGAAGTGGTACTCCGAATCGTACGCCTTGATAGCCTGCTCAAGATCCTTCTCGTTCATTGCAATCTTGTCCTCGAGGTCAGCCTTGTTCGCAAGGAACTGGATTGGGACCCTTCCTGAAACGCTGTAGACTCCCTCTATCCAGTCGTCCAATTCCTCGAGCGTGGCCTTTCGGGTCACGTCACAGACAGCTATGATTCCTTTGGCGCCGTAGAAGTACGCATCCTTCAGGAGCTCTCTGAAACCCTTCTGACCCATGATGTCCCAGATGGTCATGTCCACCTTAATGGCGGCCTCATTACCGTTGGCTGGAATCATGACCTCTCTCTTCGAGACCTTTGTGCCAAGTGTCTGGAGATACTTGTCCTCGAACTCGTCCAGTACGAATCTTCGGATCAGACTGGTCTTCCCTACTGCTCCCTCGCCGATCAAGCAGATTTTCATTTTCATCTTCTTCTCTTTGAGTTGGGATTGTTCGTCTGCTGTCATCGGGTGTCGATGCCGTTGATGTTGATATAAACCTTTTTTCTGAGTTATCAGAATTGATAGTGTGATAGGAGTGAGCTAGATGGTCGCATTGACACACCTCTGGGCAGTGCTCTCCCACTCATGATGGAAGGCCAAAAAAGCATTATATAATAGTATAATCATGGCTTTCTTCGCGCTTTGAAATGCGGATAAGGGGGAAAGGATGGTGAGTGTCGCCTGCTCTTTTGATACGGAGAGGTTAGAATGAACGAAGTCACGAGGATTGGGACCCACGTGAAGGGCCTGGACGAGAGACTCGAAGGTGGAATCCCCGTTGGGTTCACTGTATTGATATGTGGCCCATCGGGAAGTCTAAAATCATCTCTGGCCTTCAACATAATCTACCACTCTTCAAAGGACCAGGGACTCAAGAGCTTGTATCTCTCCGTCGAACAGAGCAGGGAGAGCCTCTTGAAGCAGGTCACATCTCTCGGATATTCGATGGAAGGCATGAACGATCTGAACATTGTTGACCTGGCCAACCTGAGACAGGAAGCGGGAGGCATGGGGAGGGAGAACTGGCTCACATCGCTCGAGGACATTCTTGTCAGATATGTAGAAGAGTTCGACTGTCAGATCCTCGTCATCGACTCGCTTGACGCTTTGTATGCGCTCTCTAATCTCGAGAACCCCCGAAATGAGATATTCAACTTCTTCGAGGTCCTCAGGGGCATGAACCTCACTACATTCATCGTATCGGAGATGCCCAGGGAAGGTTCGTCCTTCGGGAAGTACGGCGTCGAAGAGTTCCTGTCAGATGGAATCATCCATCTCAGGCTTAGAGAGATTGAGGTCGGCAAGACGACATCGGTCAGACGGTATATCGGCGTTGCCAAGATGAGAGGTACTAAGCACGACCTTGATTATTATCCATTACTGGTAGATAAAAGCGGGTTCGAGGTCCTCGTCGATTAGTTCGGAGCGAGCTTAGTATGACAAATCCTTCGGTAGTCGTGTCAGTTGTGGCGTTCGCTGTGAACTTGGCCCTCGGTGCATATGTTCTTAGGAAGAACCCTGGTGGTGCCGCGAACCGGTCTTTTGCTCTTCTCATGGGCAGCTTCGTTATCTGGGATCTTTCGGAAGGAATTCTCAAATACATCGATAATGGCGGGGACCCCGCAATGATGTTCTGGCTTAGGCTTGAATGGACCGGGATAGCCGCTATCGGAGGAGTGTTGGTACATTTCGTTCTGTCGTATCCAACGAAGAAGGAAATCCTGGAATGGAAGCCCACATATGTACTGATATATGCCCCCACTTTCCTAATTATTGGGCTTGTCTGGGCCACGGACCTCGTCGTTCATGGCCTCGCTCAAGGCCCTCTCGGATATGACGCTGCCGTAGGTTCTGCCTATCCATTGATGGCTGCGATATACACAATCCAGATCTTCGTTGCATTGACCGTCCTGTTGAGGACATACAGAACCAGCGAGGTCCAGATTATAAAGAAGAGGTCCCGGATCCTCCTGATGGGAGTTGCCGTTCCAGTCATCGTGGGGTCGGTAACCGAGACCTTCCTGCCAGCTCTCATTGACATGCCCACAAGACTCGGTATCGGGAGTATCTATACGGTGATAATGGGTATCTTTGCCGCATACGCCATAATGAAATACAAACTTCTGATCATCGAGCCGACCGTTGAGGAGTATAGACCCGCCAAGATTGAGTTCACCATTGATGCTGGACACAACAACCTGGTGGAATCCGGCGACTCATCATACGCCTTTAGTGCATTCAGGAACATAGTATCTGATACTCCTGGCCTGTGCATTACAACCACTTTCCCGGAGAAAATCAGACGGAAGTATGGCCTGGAGAAGACTCCCATAGTATGGATCTCCAAGACCTCACTGGGTGAGATGACGTTCAAACCATCTGACCTGAACTTCGAGATTTCTCAGACCGCCACCAAGTTCATGCGCGACAACCATAGGACTTCAGTGATATTCGATGACCTTGAGTATCTTGTCGAGATCGCGGGCTTTGATGAGGTCATCAGATTCGTCAAGATACTCACAGATGTCGGGTCGGCCAGCAACTCTACGGTGGTCGTTCCTTTGGATCCTAACGCGATTGATGAACGGGAGCTTTTCGTCATCAAGGGGAGTTTCGATTCGATAATGGACCTTTCCCACCTAAAAGGTGAATCCACTGCAGCGATCGACGACCGTCTCGTAAACAGCATTCTGTTCGCTGACGCTCGGGACAAATGCCTTGAGCAGTTCAAGCAGGGACTTGCAGGGGGTCGAGGTCTGTTCATAACCACTATCCACCCTCAGAAGATCATTCCGTCTTTGGGGATACAGAACGTGGATTTCATCTGGCTCTCCGAGTCAGAAGAGTCGCCTGGGGCCGTCGACCCAGCCGGACTGAAATATGAGGTGTTCAGGGATGTCA
>JAZGCT010000161.1:0-2550 GCA_036477085.1 Thermoplasmata archaeon
CAGCACTACAGCGATGACCGGGTTCCAGCCGCACCCGGGCGTGGGAACAACCGCAACGGGTCAGGATACGAAGTGCATACTCATCGAGGACGTAGCAAGGGCATGCGGAGCAGACACTGTGGATGTGGTCGGCTCTCTGGACCTTGATGGACTCGTGGAAGCACTGGAGAAGGCCGTGAACACCAGTGGAGTTTCCGTGGTGGTCGCCAGACAGCCCTGCGTTCTTCTGGACGTAAGGACCAGATCGAAGGAAGGAGAGAAGATCACGAAGTACCAGGTCGACCAGGAACTCTGCACAAAATGTGAGCTTTGCCTGAACCTCTTCGGATGTCCTGCGTTCCGCAAGATTGATGATGTGATCGATGTGGACCTTGCTCTGTGCAACGGTTGCGCCGCTTGCGCGAACATTCTGATATGCCCCCAGGAAGCCTTCAAGGAGGTGGACTAGGTGGCGGTTGATGTCAAGGTGGTGCTTGCCGGCGTTGGTGGTCAGGGCGCAGTACTGGCTGGCTACGTTCTTTCAGCCTCCGTGATCAAGGAAGGCCTCTCGGTCAGGACCTATGGCGATATGGGCATGTCCCGAAGGGGCGGATCTGTGAGCTCGTTCGTCAACATCTTCGACAAAGAAGGCACATCGGCGACAGCGGTCGGAACTGCGGATCTGTTGGTAGGAATCGAACCCATTGAAGCTGTCCGCTACTGCAAATACCTCAAAGAAGAGGGAACCGTGGTCGTCAACTCGTATCTAATACTGCCTTCAACTGTTGGAAAGAAAGACAGAGCAGAACTCTCCGAGGTCGAGAACCTCCTGGAATTCCTCAAGAAGAACTTCAAGAAGACCATCGTTTTGGACGCCAACGAGATCGCTTGCGAGATTGACTCTCTCACGACAAACATTGTCATGCTGGGTGCAGCGTTCTCGACCGGAAAAATACCCGTTTCGACCGAAACATTCAAACAGACGCTACGAGATTCATTTGCCCCCAAAATCGCCGAGATGAACATCGAGGCGTTCACGAGAGGGTACGATGAGTCTAGTAGAGAGTGAGGAGGAGGTTGACATGTTTTCCCACCGTCTGGATGGAATTGAGAAATCCGGTATCAGGAAGATATTCGGTTTGGCAGACGAGAAGTCTATCCACTTGGGGATCGGGGAACCGGATTTCAACCCTCCGGAGCACATAGCGGTGGCGCTGAAGGAAGCGGTAGATGCTGGCTACAACAAGTACTCTCCGATTCTCGGTATTCCAGAATTGAGGGAAGCTATCGTTGAGAGGATTCAGAGGTACAAGAAGGACATCACTGTGGACAACGTCATGGTCACCATGGGTGCCTCTTCAGGTCTCGCCCTCTCCTCGATGGCGTTCTATGAGCCAGGCGATGAGATCCTCGTCCCGGACCCTGGATTCGTGTTCTACATCCCTCACGCTCACATCTATAAGGCAACTCCGGTCTGTTATCCTCTGGAGAAGGAGCACGAGTACGTCCCCCAGCCGGACCGGATCAACGAGCTCGTAACCAAGAACACCAAGGCGATAGTCGTCAATTCACCTTCTAATCCGTGCGGTTCAGCCTTCGGAAAAGACGTCGTAAGGGCAATAACGGAGATCGCTATGGACAACGACATCGTCATCATCTCGGACGAGGTCTATGACGAGATTGTCTACGAGGGAGAACATCATTCGTTCCTGGGAGATTACGAGAACGTCGTCCACCTGAACTCATTCTCAAAGACCTTCGCCATGACCGGGTGGAGGATCGCCTACATGGTCAGTTCCCCGAACATCATCGAACACATCTCCAGGTTGCAGTATTATGCGATCGCTTGTCCGTCCACACCACTTCAGCATGCTGTACTTGCTGGCCTGAAAGGACCTCAGGACTTCATCAAAGACATGGTTGCCGCCTTCAAACGAAGAAGGAACGTCATCTCGGCCCTGCTGAACAGGATAGATGGGTTCGAGTGCGTCATACCCAAGGGTTCGTTCTACACCTTCCCATCGTTCGACTTCAAGATCAACGATACCGACCTTGCTATGCGTTTTCTCAAGGCTGGTGTTGTTTCCACCTATGGCTCCGCCTTCGGCAAGCGAGGAGAAGGACACATAAGGTTCTCATACGCGAACTCCATTGAGAATATTGAAAAGGGAATGGATATAGTAAGAGAATCCGTTTCCACCCTGGAAAGAAACTAAGTGGTCCAATGGGCAAACTGGTGTTCGATGCTGGATTGTGCACTGGCTGCAGAGCGTGTGAACTAGCTTGCAGTTTCAAGAAGGAGGAAGTGTTCTCGCCGATCAAGTCCAGGGTTCGAGTTGTTAAGATAGACGAAGAAGGGGTCGATGTCCCTGTTGGCTGTGAACATTGTGATGATGCCCCTTGTATCGCTGTATGTCCTGTGGACGCCTTATATGAAGACTCAGAGACTGGTGCTGTATTAATAAATCATGACACTTGCATCGGGTGCAGATTGTGCATTCCAGCCTGTCCTTTTGCTGCGATTTCCCACGATCCTGTTGCAAAGAGAGTGTACAAGTGCGACATGTGCCA
>JAZGCT010000162.1:0-7276 GCA_036477085.1 Thermoplasmata archaeon
GGAGCTCGTGCCTTCGTACACGATCTTCTTTTCCAGGTGCACGTTCGAATGCGTTTTCTGTCAGAACTGGGACATAAGCCAGAGAGATACTGGACAATACATTTCACCGGACGATTTGGCAAACTCGGTGGAGAGGATGTTAGGAGGCGTGCGGAACGTGAACTGGGTAGGGGGGGACCCAACACCTAATCTCATTTACATTCTGGAGGTCTTGAAGAACTGCAATGCCAATATTCCCCAGGTCTGGAACTCGAACATGTACCTGACCGAAGATGCAATGGCTCTCTTGGATTGCATCACTGATGTGTACCTTGCTGATTTCAAGTATGGAAATGACAAGTGTGCTGGAAGACTATCCCGGATAACGAGATACTTCGAGGTCGTTTCAAGGAATCATGCGATTGCCAATAGCCAAGCCGGAATCATCTTGAGGCACCTGGTGATGCCAGGTCATGTTGAGTGCTGTACGAAGCCGATTATGGATTGGATCGCAGAGAACCTGGACATATCACGCATCAGGGTCAATGTCATGGACCAGTACCGTCCTGAGTATAAGGCGAGAGATTTCAAGGGGTTGGAGAAGAGGTCGTCCCATAGGGAGTTCCTTCAGGCATATCGGTATGTCGAGGGTCTAGGTTTGAACATCATCTGATTCTTCTGGTTTCTGCAGTTCATCGGGCGAATCCGATTTCACTTCGGGTTCCTTCTCGGTGTCCCTCTTCTTACGCAGTCCGAGAATAATTAGAACCAATGCCAACACAACGATTATGATTATCAATACCACATATGGCCACAGGTCCAAAGCAGGCTCCGGGTCGCAATACTTACCCAGCGGAAGCATGCCGCCTGGTTGTTAGAGGTTTTCTTCTTCGCTCTCCGATGCTATGAGTGTAGTAGTAGTCGAAACACCCTCGATGCTCCGAATGCGCTCCAAAACAATCTCGCTCAATTCATTCAAATCATTCGATTCCAATCTTGCGATTATGTCATAATGACCAAAGACCATCTGGATTCCTTTGATCTCAGACATATTCGTAAGGCCATTGTACACCGCTCTCTCCTTCCCCGCACCAACCGTTATCAACACAAAACCGCTGACCATCGTACTCCCAATATTGTATCTTCGATTGACCATTAATAAGTTTTTCTATGGCCAGGGCGACTATCGAACACCATTGCCGTAATGCAGCGGCCTAAATCCGGCTGTGAACGACCTCACCGCGCTTGATGACCGTCTCAACTTGATTGCATGCGAAACGATAGGGGATTTGCTCGTAGTTCTCTATGTCTAGTATTATGATGTCCCCCTGCTTGCCGGGTTCTAGCGAACCAACATCATGGGCCTTTCCTATGGCATGGGCCGCGTTTATGGTCGACGCCACTACGGCCTCAGCCGGGAACATCCTCATCTTGTAGCATGCGAGGGAGATCATGAACTGCATCGACTTGGTCCAGCAGTTAGGGTTGAAATCAGTTGCCAAGGCCACCGGAAGACCCAGGTTTATCATCCTCCTTGCATCCGCGTAGCCGATGTTCGTGGAGAACGAGGTCCCGGGAAGCAGTACACCCACGACATTCGCTTCTGCCATCTGGCCTATTCCGTCATCCGAGGATTTCTCAAGATGGTCCGCCGAGATCGCGCCGACCTCCGCTGCGAGATTCGCACCCCCCATATCACTCAGTTCATCCGCGTGCAACTTTGGAACAAGGCCGTATGTCTTACCCTCCTCAAGGATCGCTCTTGACTGTTCAACGTCGAAGAAACCTTCTTCACAGAACACGTCGCAAAAATCAGCAAGTTCATCGTCAGCAACTCTCGGAATCATCCTCTCAATCACCTGGTCCACATAACCTTCGGGATGATCCTTGAACTCAGACGGAACAGCGTGGGCACCCAGGAAGGTCGTTGAGATGTCGACCTTGTGGTCCTGGGACAAAGTTCTGGCAACCTCGAGAATCATCATCTCGGCCTCAACACTCAATCCATATCCGCTCTTGACCTCAATGCTAGTTGTCCCATGGCGCATCATGATGTCAAGTCTATTACTCGCTAACGCCAGGAGCTCGTCACTCGAAGCTTCTCGAGTAGCGTTCACAGTGCTCAGTATGCCGCCACCTTTGGATGTGATGTCAGCATAAGACGCACCTTCGATCTTCCAGCGAAGTTCATTCTCTCTTGATCCAGTAAAAACCAAGTGCGTGTGAGGATCCACGAAACCGGGCATAACCGTCTTTCCAGTTGCATCTAAGATTATGGCATCGTCAGTGTCAATTGAGGTCAAAATCTCCTTTCTTGGACCGACTTCCGAGATGATTCCTTTCCTAATCACGAGTGCGGCTTCCTTCATGACGCCAATGTCCTGAAGCAACTCACCTCTTCTGGGCTTCCTATTGTTCCCAGCGACCGTTATCATCTCATTTGGGTTGTCTATGACGAGCAATCCACTTCCCTCTGGAGTACCCTTCCTGGCCTGCATGACCTTGTGTGCTCTTCTGTCAGCCATCGATCTTGACCCCTTCCTTCTCGGTCTCCACAATATACGCTTTCCCACCCTGCCCCTCTATGCTATGTGCGACCTCATCAGGTCGATCTGTCAGTGCTATCATGCTTCCTCCACCACCCGCTCCGGTGAGCTTAGCCCCATACGATAAGGGGAGTGCCGCCTCCACGTATCTGTCCAAGAGTTCGTGGCCAACGCCGAGCGCATTGAGGAGTCTGTGGTTCTTTATCATCAGTTCACCGACCTTGTTGAAGTCCTCATCCTTTATCGCTACAAGGCCTTCCAGGGTTATTTCACCGATTTCCCTGACGATCTCCTTGGCACGGTCGCTCCTCCTCACGTAGTCCTTCACTTGGTCCACCAAGGGACCTGTGGATGCTTTGACCCCGGTGTCCCCCACCACTATCTTCATCTTGGGTATGTCACGGCTGTGAAGGAACCACTGCTTCTCATCCCTTTCTATCAACCAGAGGAAGTCGCTCTCCTTCTTCTTGCTGACGAAGACCGCATTTCCATGACATACGGTGGTCGTATCTATGGGGCTTGCCCTTTCTTGCACCTTCAGCTCCACCTCGAAACCCTTCCTTGCAATGTATTCCTTTGAGAACTCGTTCTGCATGTTCGTGAGACACCCCAACGTGGCGACGCTCACCGCGGAGGAGGATCCCATCCCTGCGGCCGATGGAAGTTCCGATTCAATCATTATGGCGAGAGGTCCACCCTTCCAAACAAGATCCACGCAAGTGCCGATGTACGGTTTTCCCTCACTTGAGAGAAGTCTGCCATTGAAGGTGAACTCGGAAGAAGGTCGCCCAGTTACAATGAGCCTTCTGTTGATGGCGGTCGCTAGTGCCGGTTCTCCGAAAACAACAGCATGTTCGCCGAACAATATCACTTTTCCAGGCGCAGAACAACTAGTCATTCGCCAGTTTCATGATGCCGAGCAACTTAAGTTTTGCGTTGAGGGGCCCTCTATCTCATCCTCTCCAACTGTGAAGCTCTGACCTCCTGCTTCTTGGCCTTCTCGTCGAGCTTCTTGGCGGATTCCCTTAGTTTCGCTGCACGAGCCCTCAGCCTTCCGGCCTGGACCCTCGCATTTGCCGCCTTCTGTTGTCGAGCAGCTCTAGCCTTGGCAGCCTTGGCGCTCTTGACTTGATTCTTTGCCTGCCGCACCGTCCTTTGTTGTTGCATAACTCTCGGACGAGAATTTGAACCTGAATATATAACTATTTCGAATTGGCCGTGTGACGGTAAACGAACCTTAGAATGGGAATCCTACTCTATCTTGATCTTGTGGGGTCTGGTGTCCCCGGTCTTGTTCAGGATGATTTCAAGCACTCCGTTCCTGAACGTAGCTTTCACCGATTCCTCGTCCACTCCGCATGGGAGCTCTATCTCTTTGGATATTCTCCTATCTTGATCGTCGACCGTTATCGTCATTCTCCTGCCATCTATGTGGACGTCAATGTCATCCTTCTCAATCCCTGGCAGTTCTGCGGTGACCGAGATCGTGTCCCCCCTTTCGATGATATCCGAAAGGGGTTCCCTGCTAACTTCGTTGCGGACGCTCTCACCGCTCCCAACTGCATCTCCGAACCTCTGGAAGACCGGCTTCCCATCCAGACCTGTGCGCACGCTGAACCCGTACACGAAAGGCTCAAGATCCTCCTTGTCCCATAGAGTTCGCTCGGTCATCATGTCCATCATCTCTCGGATCCTCTCCCATTCCCGGTCAAAGAAACCGAAGGAGTCATCGAGCGGATGTTTCCTCTTCATTTCGTCGTTCATGCTACCTCAACTCCTTCTCTGTCGAATTTGCCTGTGATATCCACACACGTCTCCAACCTCTTCTTTTCGGTTCCGCAGACCTTGTCCATTGCCTTCTGGAAGTACTTGTTTGATATCTTCCTTTTCGCTATCCCCTCTTCGCTGAGGTCGCCCCCTTCCAGAACGAAGTCTCTAATCGACAGCATGGTGGCCTCGTTGCTAACACTCGCTATGTCAGCACCTGTGAAACCTTCTGAGTCTCTGGCGAGAACATCCAGATCCACATCCTTCGCTAGGGGCTTGTCCCTTGTGTGGATTTCGAATATCTTCCTTCTCGCTTCCAGGTCCGGTACGGGTATGTATATTAGTCGATCGAATCTCCCCGGTCTCAGCAGTGCTGGGTCGATGATGTCGGGCCTATTCGTTGCAGCAATGACAGTCACGTTGTGAAGATCTTCCAGACCGTCCAGTTCTGTTAGTATCTGAGAGATGACCCTCTCAGTCACATGCGAGTCGGAGTTGCTTCCTCTGAGGGGTGCAATGGCGTCCAGCTCGTCAAAGAAGATGATGCATGGGCTTGCCTGCTTTGCCTTCCTGAACGTCTCTCTGACCGCTTTCTCGCTCTCTCCGACCCACTTTGACAGGAACTCGGGGCCCTTCACACTGATAAAGTTCGACTCCGCCTCCGTCGCCACCGCCTTTGCGAGGAGCGTCTTTCCCGTTCCCGGTGGACCGTACAGCAGCACCCCTTTTGGCGGTTCTGCGTTCATGTGTTCGAACAGCTTCCCATATTTCAGGGGCCACTCTACTGTCTCCACAAGCTCTTGTTTGGCACCTTCCAGTCCTCCTACATCTGTCCACAGGACATCCGGCGATTCGATGAGGACCTCCCTCAAGGCAGATGGTTCCATCTCTCTAAAAGCGTCATTGAAATCATCAACTGTGACGATTATCTTGTTCAGTATCTCGACCGGAATGCTCTCGACTTCCAGATCGATCTCGGGCAGTATCCTTCGGAGTGCCCTGATTGCGGCTTCCTTGGCGAGAGCCTCCAGGTCCGCACCCGCGTAACCATGGGTCATGTTGGCGAACTTTTTCAGGTCGACGCCCTCGGCCAAGGGCATTCCTCTGGTGTGAATCAGTAGAATCTCATGCCGTCCCTTCTTGTCAGGGATACCGATCTCGATCTCCCTGTCGAACCTTCCCGGTCTTCTGAGTGCCGTGTCAAGTGAATCAGGGCGGTTGGTAGCTCCGATCACGACGACTTTTCCTCGGGCCTTCAAACCATCCATCAACGCCAGAAGCTGGGCCACGACCCTTCTCTCCACCTCTCCGGTGACCTCATCTCTCTTTGGTGCAATGGAATCTATCTCGTCGATGAATATGATGCTGGGGGCGTTTTCCTCTGCCGTGTTGAAGATCTCCCTGAGGTTCTCTTCGCTCTGTCCGTAGTACTTGGACATGATCTCCGGTCCTGACAATGAATGGAAGTTTGCTTGGGTCTCACTCGCGACCGCCTTTGCGAGAAGGGTCTTGCCCGTCCCAGGCGGACCGTGCAATAGCAGTCCCTTGGGCGCTTCCACGCCAAGCTTGTCAAACAGTTCAGGATGTCTCAGGGGCAGTTCGATCATCTCCCTGACTTTCTTCACCTCGTCTCCGAGACCTCCTAGGTCCTCGTAGCTGACCTTAGGGAGTGACAAAGTATCCTCTTTCACTGGCTTATCGCTTATGGTGACCCGTGTGGTTCTCTGGATTATGACCGCATCCGATGATGGAGAGAACGAAACCACCACGAGGTCGATCTTCCTTCCCATCACATTCAGCTCTACGATATCTCCCCTGGAGATCGCTCTTCCTTCCAGGATCTGGGATATGTACTGCTCTCCGCCCACTATCCTCAGGGGCTCGGTCAAAGCCAGCTTGACCTTCTCCGCCATCTTCGCCTTTGTCTTCCTGATTCCCACCTTTTCGTCAATTCCTACATCAGCGTTCTTTCGGATCGATCCATCAATCCTGATGATGCCCCTGTTCTCATCCTCTGGGTAACCGGGCCAGCAGATGGCGACAGTCTTCTTTTTGCCTTCGACTAGGATGACATCTCCTGTTGTGAGGCCAAGGATGTTCACCACCGCTGGGTCGATCCTGGCTATTCCTCTTCCTACGTCCTTGGGCTTTGCCTCTGCAACTCTTAGAATCTTATCATCTTCACTCATCATACTTCCTCCCGAATGGGTTCCTGCCTTGGAGGTCCATTACTTGACCTCCACCTTTTTCTTTTTGCCCGCATCTCTCTCTTTGACCTTGGGGACGGTGACTTCCAGAACCCCGTTGTTCATACTGGCCTTTGCCTTGTCAGGCAATACCTCGGTGGGAAGAGCTAGTTGCCTGAATAATGAGGTGTACCCTCTCTCCCTTCGGTAGTAGTCCTCTCCCTCTTCGGTCTTATCGACCTTCATCTCAGCCTTGATCTCACTGGAATCCTCGGTGACTTGAACGTCCACATCTCCCTTCTCGATTCCGGGGAGCTCCGCTGTCACAATGATAGAATCCGTGGTCTCCACGATGTCCACCGGCGGCTGTTTCACGCCAGATGGACACTCGGCCCATGGCCTGGAAGGTCTGACTAGCCGATGCCTCCAAGCCGGCCTTATGGAACTCATCATCCTGTCCATCTCCCTCACAAGGTCCTCTGGCCAGTCCCAGTAAAGGTCCTTCCTTACCAGCCCCCTAACCTTGTTCTCTTCCCCATCTCGCCTTTCCTTCGTCATGATGTTTTGCCTCTCAACTTATTAACCTTAGGTTAACAACCTTCAGTTACTATATACTACCCTCCACTATTTAAACATTCCGACTTAGGATTTGTGGATGTCAACTTAAGGAAAGAATAAGATTGTAGGGATCCATCCCTCCTGCGCCTTGGAGAAGGCAGGATGGGATGGATTTATGCTACAATCGGTAGAGGATGCACTAGAACATAGAAGAATCTTTCGTAGGGCCAGGAAGTCGAA
>JAZGCT010000163.1:0-4673 GCA_036477085.1 Thermoplasmata archaeon
GGAGCTCGTGAGGAAGCAGAAGATACGGTCCGAAGCAAGGGCCGTCTTTCGCAAATCTGTCGAAGGCGACAGGCTCAGGTTCCGATTGAACAAGCAGGTCGCATTCATCGGCAAGGTGAACTTCGCCGAGAGCTCCCCATTGGGCGACATTGAGGTGACCATCGAGGACGACGATATCGAAGGGCTCATAGACAGGATCGCCCCCCGAACGCCGGAGGGCTAGAATGATCTCGGTTTCTTCTTACGCCGCGCTCTCACCCATGACCCTCGAGGAGGCCTTCAAGCTCGTATCCAGGGATTTCGACGGCTGGGAGATCGTGGGGGAAGGGGTACACACCATTACGGACATCCTGCCGGAGCTTGAGAGGCTCATCCCGTCCTACGACCTGCAGCTGTCCATCCACGCGCCATTCTCGGATGTGAACATCGGTTCGTTCAACTTGAGGATACGGGAAGAGGCCGTGAGGCAAGTGATCGAGGCCATCCATATCGCCGATGGTGTGGGAATGAGGACGGCCACCGTCCATCCGGGTTTCTTTTCTCCTCTCAGCTTCTCCAGTCCAAAGAAGGTCTTGGACATCACCCGAGAATCCATACGGCTAATCGATTCCAGCATTCAGGGACTGGGGATACGGGTCGGAGTGGAGAACATGCCAGATATGGTCGTCACCACCTGTCACAAGGTCCAGGACCTGCTCTACGTGATCGAGGGTACCGACATAGGAATATGCTTTGACGTTGGTCATGCGAACACTACCGGCGAAACTGAGAACTTCCTTCAATGCTCGGACAGGTTCGTCAACGTTCATCTCCACGACAACGACGGTAGGAGCGATCCCCACATGCCCATGGGCGCCGGTACGGTCGATTATGAATCCATCATCGGAAAACTCTCGGACTACACAGGGACCTTCGTGCTTGAATCAAGGTCATACCATGATGCCCTGGCTGGAAAGGCTTTTTTGAAGAAGCTTCTCTCTATTTGATCTGACCGCACCTGAGGCACTGGAAGTGTCCGTCCTTGTATGCCGCCGCTCTCCAGCCGCATCTCGGACATGTGTACTCTGTCTGAGGTGCTTGTTGCGACATCTGGACTTGTGCTCCCGGCTGCCCCCGTCCCGCCTCCAGCGTCCTCGCGGTCGACCGGGCGGTCCGGAACACCCTCATCATGAATGTCACCGTCAGCACCAGTCCGACCAAAGCGACGAAGAGGGTGAAGACCACCCCCAAGATTAGAAGTGGCTGGTTCCCGGTGACCGATGCCAAGTAGTTCAGCGCAATGTTGTAGTTCCAGATGAAGTGGAACATGATGGAGGCGATTATCCCCTTTTTCAGGAAGAGGTATCCGAGTATCAACCCGCCAACGAACAGCGGAGGGAAGACCCACGGACCGCTGCTGAAGATGTGCGCCGCGCCGAACATTATGGCCGAGAACAGCAGAAAAGTCAGTTCAAGTGCTCCAAGTTCGAAACCTCCGCCGATGAAGTATCTCAATGGGCGGTCCACCTTCTTGTTCTTTGCCAGCGCTATCATGAAGAGTGGAACGCCGATCAACAGGGTCCTTGAGACCAGCTCCTCCCACACCGCAGCACTTGAGACCAGAGAGAGGAAGAACCAGGGCGGACCTATCTCGGTCTCTGTAGGCAAAAACCCTTCCCCGAACAGGATGAGGACGACGAGGTTGTATCCCACGTTGAAGAAGACCCCGAAGGCGAAGAGCTGTCCGATCCTCAGCAAGGTGCTCTTGGACCTGACCGAGAACCAGCCTTTCTTGAGAGCCTTCTTGAAGTCGGCCATCACCACCGGCAAGTCCTTGTAGAAGAGCCAGAAGAAGCACGATGAGATGATCACCACCACGAACAGATAGTAGATCAAGAACGGAGGGCCGCCGAACGGTTCCAGTATGGGTATTGGTGCCGGCGTGATGATTAGGAGCGCTATCTTGCAGTCAGCACACGCATCATCCAGTATCCCGGGGATTATCTCCGAGAGACCTCCCCACAGTAGCCCCAGGTAGACAAGCACCGCGGTCAGAAAGATACCGAAGTACAGGATCATGGAACCCGTGAATATCTTCCCGAGGTCGTCGGTCGACCTGGTGGGCGCAGTATACTGGTAGAAGACCGGACCTGTCTGTGTCAGCTGCAGTCCGCAGTAAGAGCAGAAAGAACCCCTGATGAGATGACCGCACCTCGTGCAACGCGTCTCAACCCGGGGAGCCGGAGCCTTGGCGGGAGCACCGCAGTTGGGACAATAAGCTCCTTCGAACTCTACTCCACACCTGGTACAATGCATCTGGTTTGCGATAGTTGGTGGCATATTTAATCTGTATGGTTTCAGCATCTGGAAGGTCTCTCAACGCCGCATTTTGAACCTCCATATCTCCCAAATATTTATAAGCCCGGAAAATAGTCATGGGTAGCTCATAAGTGCGACTACGGAAAACAATGCACGCAGCGGTCCTCGACAACCGTGTGCGTGACGGACGGAGGCACTAAAATGGAACCAGAAAGAAGAGGAGACGTCAAATTCGAGACCGTGAGCGCCGACACAGTATCTTTTGGAAAGAACAACTTCCTAGAGGTGGCCAGGAAGAAGGCCATAACAGAAGATGGCGAGAATGAGTTCATCTCCCTCTCGAGAGGTTATTACCTTTCCGACGGCAGCGCCCGGTTCAAGAGGTCTCTCACCATACCCGACGACGAGGAAATAAAGGAATTCGTGGCAGAGAAGATCAGAACGCTCTAGGATAAGTGCAGACCTGTTTTATCATTTGAAGTTGGAGGGTCAATAGGTGAGCCCATGGTCTTTGGTATCTGGTATTCTCAATGATGATAACCACCCAGGGATTATATACCGCTGAGCCGATTGAAGGACGAAATCTTAGAGGGGGCATATCAAGGACCGGGCAGTTTCAATTTTAGGCTCATGGAGGAGGATTTTTTGGCCAATAATAGTCCTATGCCTTCAGCTACACCCTCCTCCTATCTCTCTTTTGATATAATCGATTTGTAATGTCCCCTCAACGGGAGAATCTTGACCGAAGCTGGCAACAAACGGTTGAAGCCCTTGGAGAAGTACCTTACGTTGTGGATATTCCTTGCCATGGCGCTGGGAGTTGGCATCGGCTCTCTTTACCCGGGGATCTCCGATGTCCTGGACTCCATGCGGATCGACACCGTGTCCCTTCCGATTGCGATAGGTCTCATATGGATGATGTACCCGCCTCTTGCCGGAGTGAGATATGAAGAACTCTCCAAACTGAAGAGGTCCGGGAAAGCCCTGAAATTGTCCCTGGTGGAGAACTGGATAATCGGTCCGTTTCTCATGTTCGGGCTGGCCTGGCTCTTTCTGAGGGATTTCCCCGAGTACGCCATCGGCCTGATCATGATCGGCCTCGCAAGGTGTATCGCAATGGTGCTTGTTTGGAATCAACTGGCAAAGGGCGATAATGAGATGTGCGCCGTTCTCGTCGCCTTCAACACGATCTTCCAGATATTGTTCTATTCGGTCCTGGCCTATTTCTTCATCACACTGGCCTCTCCGTTGATTGCTGGTCCTTCAGCGGGTGCTGTGGTCGACATCTCCATGGTCGACGTTGCGAAGAGCGTGTTCATCTACCTGGGCATTCCTTTCATCGCTGGGATCCTGACCAGATACGGCCTGATAAGGCTGAAGAGCAAGGACTGGTACGACGGCGAGTTCGTGCCAAAGCTTGCGCCGACCGCTCTGATAGGGCTCCTCTTCACCATTGTCGTGATGTTCTCCTTGCAGGGCAAGCTGATACTGGAACTGCCCTACCACGTCATCAGGATTGCCATCCCCCTCGTGCTGTACTTCGTTATCATGTTCGGGCTTTCCTTCTACATCGCATACAAACTGAAGTTCAGTTATTCTGACACCACAACGCTTTCCTTCACTGCCGCCAGCAACAACTTCGAACTGGCAATAGCCGTGGCGATTGGTGTCTTCGGGATAAACTCCCCTCAGGCGTTCGCGACCGTCATCGGGCCCTTGGTCGAAGTGCCCGTGCTGATAAGTCTGGTGAACGTGGCGTTATGGGCCAGGAAGAAGTATTTCCTCAACAGATCAGAGGTCGATATCTCCCGGACCGACTAACCAAAAAGTAGTCCCATTCCCCCTTCTGCCTCTGCTTCTTTATCCTTGATCTTCTTGAAGATGGACTCCGCATCTTCACCTTCCAGCTTGTCCCCGACTTCTTTGAAGAGCTCGTCCGCTTTCTCCAGAGCCTCCTCGCTCCCCTCTATGAGAACATACGTCTCCTTCCCCTCCATCGAGAGCGCTGCCGCGTCTCGCACCGTGATGCTCTGTCGGCTTACCAGGTCGTCCTTCAGCAGTTGATCGATCTTCCCCTTGTTCTCGACTGGGACCTTGAAGATTGCGTGCATTTGATCTCCTCTCCCGTTCAATGCCATATTCGGATATAAAGATACGTTTTAACTTATATACTGACTGAGATATCGGTTTCCAGATGAAGGATCAAGGGCTTATTCACGTTTACACCGGCGATGGAAAAGGGAAGACCACTGCCGCGCTTGGCTTGGCCCTGAGGGCTTCAGGTCACGGGATGAAGGTCCACATCATCCAATTCATGAAAGGCAGGATAGACTACGGTGAGCTCAAGGCCTGCAAGGACAATCCCAACATTAGTA
>JAZGCT010000164.1:0-2274 GCA_036477085.1 Thermoplasmata archaeon
ATCGTAGGGTCCGGGTATTACTACGGTTATTATCTTTTGGACTCCCGACCCTACTACCACGGTGCGTCAGTTCTAGTTTACGACATATCCTCAAAATCGCATCCCAACTTGATACAGAACGTGACAGCGGAGGGGTACTATGTCGATTCGCGCCTTATCGGTGACCATGTCTACCTGGCGGTCACCCACTACTTGTGGTACTGGTACAATGATGATGAGATCCATCTTCCCGTGATCACCAACAACGGAGTCACAAGGCAGATCAAGCCGTGGGACATCTACTACTGGGCAGACCCTGCATCCTCGTACACCTTGACCTCGATAATCTCTATAAACGTGGAAGACTCGACGCTGAATCAGAAGATCTACCTGACAGACGCCGGCCATGAGATGTATGTCTCGGAGGATTATGTGTACCTGGCAAAACAACACTACGTTGTCTCGGTTTCAGGATCCGGAAGCCGCTGGTTCCCCAACACAGTTATCCACAAGATTGCCATCAATGAAGGCAGGATAAGTTACGTGGCAAGCGGTATCGTCCCCGGACGGATCCTCAATCAGTTCTCGATGGATGAGCACAAAGGGTACTTCAGAATTGCGACCACGACAGGAGGGTGGTGGAGAGATGAGAGCAAGAACAACGTGTACGTGATGAACAAGGACATGGAAACTGTCGGCAAACTGGAAGGGCTGGCACCCGGAGAGACCATCTACTCGGCTAGGTTCTTCGGGAACCGCTGCTATCTCGTCACCTTCAAGAAGATAGATCCTTTCTTCGTCATCGATCTCAGGAACCCGGAGTCGCCCAAGGTGCTCGGAAAGCTGAAGATCCCGGGATTCTCGACATACCTTCATCCGTACGATGAGAACCACGTTATCGGGATCGGGAAGAACGCCGATGACCAGGGGGACTTCGCGTGGTTCCAGGGGCTGAAGATGTCCCTGTTCGACGTCACCAACGTGTACAGACCGAAGGAGATCGCAAAGATTGACATCGGAGACAGGGGAACGCAATCCGAGGCGCTCTACGACCACAAGGCCTTCCTGTTCGACAAGTCGAGGGACCTGCTCATAATACCAATCCAGCTTCATGAAGTGGATGAGAGTAAGTATTCAGGGGAGATACCTCCCAACGCCTACGGAGAGTTCGTCACGCAGGGAGCATTTGTCTTCAAGCTTACCATCGAGGATGGTTTTGAGCTGAAGGGGACGATATCACACATGGATGAAAACTGGGAGAATCCGTACACATATTGGAGAGGTCCCTTCGTGAGGCGATCGCTCTACATCGAGGACAACATATACACGGTCTCCAACGGGATGGTCAAGATAAACGATATGGACACACTGGCCGAAATCAAAACAGTCGATCTCTGAACCACGAGTGACGTCCGAAGTCTTTCCTTGGGCCAGACTGAAGGTGCCAATTCCGAGAACATTATATTGTAAATGGACATTTGGATACTGCAGGAGGAAGTTTCATATTTCAGAGGACGCAGAGGAAACCGTGTAGCTCCGTATCTAGATGCTCGTTAGTGCTCCTTGTTTCGGTGTGGGCGGTGCTGCTGGCATTCAATCCTAGTATTGTCCAGGCACACGCTCCATCGGACCTGGGATGGCAAAGAATGAGGAAGAAGAGAACTGCGGGGAGGATTGCTCGGAGTCGACCTGCTGCCAGATCATTTCAATCATAAGCGTGGACGACCGCGGACAGATGGTCCTGCCCAAGGAGGTCAGGAACAAGATGGGTATCAAGGCGGGGGACAAGCTGGCTGTCGTCATGTCCGAGGGAAAGGGCGATTCGTGCTGCGTGTTCCTAATGAAGGTCAAGGAGCTCAGTGACGCGGTCCGGGTAAAGCTCGGGCCGGTATTGGCAGAGATGATAGGATAAAGAAGTTGAAACTCGATTAGAGGTCCGGTGCGGGGAATGGAACAGGATGAGAAATTGAAACAAGAAGCGACGAACCTGGCAGATCTGGTGGAATATCAAGCCGGGTCCATTGTCAGCAGGACGTTGATAGATAAAGGAAATGGAACGGTAACGCTTTTCGCATTTGGTGAGGGAGAGGGGCTGAGCGAGCACACCGCGCCCTTCGACGCGATGGTCCACGTACTGGATGGGGAAGTGGAGATAGCAATATCCGGGAAGCTCCACATACTGAAGGAAGGCGAGATGATCATCATGCCGGCGAACGAGCCGCACGCTCTGAAAGCGACATCCAGGTTCAAGATGGTCCTCACGATGATCAAGTCCTAGAGGGTCTTGGTTCATTA
>JAZGCT010000165.1:0-5268 GCA_036477085.1 Thermoplasmata archaeon
TCGTTCCAAGTGGATTCGGAGGATGTCCCTGATGACCTCCTCGTCGTCAACAACGAGAATAGTCCTTCGCTCATTTACGTTCACTTCCATACGATTCAATTCTGAATCCTGAGTTAGTGCCTTAAAACATGCGCAATCATTATCATGTTCGATAAAGCATTTGACCCTATTCTCTGCAAAATAGCTGCCTAGCCCGGGCTGCGTGATCAAGCAACATTAAGGAAGAGCGAGTTTGGCAGAATCCAATTGCAGGTTCCTGGAACTTTCAATTCTCGTTATCCACACGCGGATAGATTACAAAGATTGGAAGAGATTTGAGCTCCTTGCATTCCATCTTCAACGACACAACTTCGTACAATTCTCTGTATTCCATAACATAGTCATACATGGTTCGGCCCCATTCCCTTCTTTCGTAGGATTTGAGTCGGAGAGCACTTAAGCGTTGGTTTTGGCTTATCACTCGTGATTATCAGATGTGAGAACAATTTGGGACTGTTGTGGACCCCTTACAGCAGAATACACTACTTTTGTCATGTACGAATAACGATATGCTTACCCAAACGGTAGTGAGAAATTATGTTGATTACTCTTTCGTTAAAAACTTAGCTAATCATGTTACGAAATAAACTTCCTCTACGTTTCTGACTATGTTCTTATTCAGTTTGATAAAGACGAGGAAAGTATCTAATACTGAGAATCTCTCGATGACTCAACGTAGGTTCTTCGGTACAAACCGAGAACATGTGGAATGAAGGTGGAGATTTGGCAGCAGGTCTGTCCCGAATGTGGGTTCCTGGAAGGAACGTTGGGCGCAACGTGCCGTTGGATGAAGAAGAATCAAGAATCCTAGATGCAACAAGTTCCGGACCGCACTCGCTCGAAGAGATCTGTGAGAAACTTTCGATTGCGTCCAATGAGTGCTTCACCAAGGTCCGCAGGCTGGAATCCAGGGGATTGCTCGAGAGGATCAGGGATTGCAAGACCGTCAGGGACACTGTTGTGAGGGTTCAGAACCTCTACAAGGCAGTGGAATACTAACACCCTTGTGTAATTCTTTAGATTCTTGATACAAGCAAAAGACCTTTAATATCATTTCCAATACCTATCGCAGAGAAAGTTTAAGTATGTGAGTCAGTTCAGGTGCGACTTTCGAGGAGTTCCGCTTCGTGTATCGATGCTATGCATACATGGCAGAATCTCCAGTTAGTGCTTTGATGGGTGATGAGATGGGAACTCATGGAGAGGGAAAAGGAGTTGCAGGTTCAGATGAATCTGGAAAGCTATTCCAGAAGATATTCGAGAGCGCAAGCGATGGTTTTGCGTATCTGGACATGTCTGGGATCATATTGGAAGTCAACCCTGCGGCGGTATCCATTTTCGGCGGATCCCAAGAAGAACTTATCGGCTCACACTTCGCCGAGCTTGGTCTTTTCTCCTCAGGCGATGAAGAAACACCCCTACATGGTTTCGAGAAGGCTCTTCGTGGGGAAAGTACCGTCCAGGAAATCTATATCACGAACAAGAAGGGTGAAGGAATCGATCTAGAGTGTACGGCTAGTCTTACAGGACCGGACCACGACCAACGGGTTCTGGTTGTCGTGAGGGACATCACCAAACGCAAGCTGGCTGAACGTGCTCTTCTCGAGTCAGAAGAGAAGTACCGAGCAATCTTTGAACAAGCACGAGATGGGGTTGTTCTTATTGATGCTGGAACCGGGCAGATCATCGACTGCAATCAGGAGTTTTCGAATCAAACGGGAAGGAGTGAAGAGCAACTGGGGAAGATGAAGATTTGGGACGTCAGACCGCCCAAGAAGCGGAAGTCCGCCCGTGGATTGTTCTTCGAGATAGCGGAGAAGGGCGTGGGCGGCTCTAAAGAGCTCGAGTTTCAGAAACCCGACGGGGAGATAGTCTCCATTGATTCTGTCAGCAGGGTGGTTGAGATTAAGGGGCAGAGATTCGTGCAGAGCATGTCAAGAGACATCACAGAACGCAAGAATGCGGAACAGGCTCTCAAGGACAGTGAAGAGAGGCTGAGGCTCTTCATGGATTCGGCGACCGATGGTTTCACACTTTTCGACTCCGAACTTAATCTTGTTGACGTCAACCTAGCTACACTGGGTTTGGATCCCAGGGTTAGAAAGGAGGACATCATCGGGACCCATATCACAAGACTGATTCGTGATGTCAAGGAGACGGGGCGGTATGATAAATATCGTGAAGTTATGAGGACCGGAGAACCATGGCTGTTCAAGAATACATTCACACACCCCGAATTGGGGGAGACATATTTGGATGTAAAAGCATTCAAGGTTGGTGACGGTCTCGGCCTCATCTCCACCGATATCACTGAGAAGGAGAAATCTGAGCAGGCACTGAGAGGGAGTGAAGAGAAGTACCGAAATCTTGTGGATAACGCACTTGTCGGAATCTACCAGACAACTCTCAAAGGAAACCTCCTTTATGTCAACGAAGCCCTGGCAAAAACCTTCGAATTCGACTCACCTGAAGAAATGATATCCGAAGGCGCTCTCCCTCGATACAAGGACTTGGAGAAGAGAAAGGTACTTCTGGAGTTACTCAAGAATGAAGGCTCGGTCCGGGACTTCGAAGTTGAGGTTTTGACGAGAACTGGCAAGACCAAGCACATACTCGTCGATGCCAAACTGGAAGGCGATGTATTATCTGGAATGGTTGTGGACATCACTGAACGGAAGAAGGCTGAAGAGACCTTAAGCAAGAGGACATATGATCTCGGCGAACGTTACAAGGAATTGAACTGCCTCTACACGATTTCCAAGCTGGCGGAGGTTTCTGACCTTTCTCTGGACGAACTCATTCAGGGGATCGTGGACATCATCCCCCCCTCTCTGCAATATCCGGAGATTACTAGCGCAAGCATTGAATTGGACGACACGGAATTCTCGATTGGGACCACAAGAGAAGCTGTTAGCGCTATGTCTAGTGACATTTTTCTGGATGATAAGAAAGTCGGGAACGTGAGTGTTTCGTATACGGAGGAAAGACCTCCGGAGGACGAGGGGCCGTTCTTCAGTGAAGAGAGGGCCCTGATCAACGCAATCGCTGAAGAACTGGGAAGGATTTTTGAGCAGAGGCAAGCTCAAGACGAGCTCAAGAGAATAGGATGGCTACTACGGCCGAGGAGCGTTTCCGAAGTGCCTCCTGAGCCAAGTTACGGCGACCTGACTCGTCTGAACTCCTCCCGGTTGATACTCGAGTCAGTCGGCAAGGACATCTTGTCTGATATTACCAGTGACTATCTGGGCCTTCTTGAATCTTCTGCGGCGGTCTACGAGTCCAACGGTGACTATGCCTTGGGCATATGCTCTTCTAACTGGTGCAGGTTCCTGGACAACGCCTCAAGAGAACTGTGCAAGACTGAGGACAACCGAGAGGCTATGGAGAATGGGAAATGGTTGTGCCATGAATCATGCTGGAATGACGCTTCCAAGGTTTCCATCGAGACCGGTCTGCCGACCGATGTTGAATGTAACGGTGGGATTCGTTTGCATGCCGTGCCCATTCACGGTGGAGGCAAGATTGTGGGATCAGTCAACTTCGGATACGGCGATCCACCCACCGACCCCGGGATGTTGATGCAGATTGCCAAGAAATATGCTGTTCCAGTCGAGGAGCTTCAGGAACTAGCCGCATCCTATGAGTCCCGTCCGCGGTTCATCATCGACGTGGCCAAGAGTCGCCTTCAGGCTCAAGCAGGTCTTATTGGGGAGATTATCGAGCGCAAACAGACTGAGGACGAACTGAGAAGAAGCGAAGAGCGCTTCAAGATAATGTTCGACTACGCTCCTGATGCTTATGTCCTCACAGACCAAGAAGGCGTCTTCATCGATGGAAACCGCGCCGCAGAGGAGCTTCTGGGTTTCACAAAGGACGAAGTCCTTGGGAAGAACCTCCTCGATTTGGAAGCGATTTCAGAGGACTGGATTGAAGGGGCTGTGGAAAACCTCATGAAAGCGATCAAAGGTCAGTCGACGGGGCCAGATGAAGTGGAACTGACTAGCAAGGAAGGAGAAAAGGTCGTAGTTGAGACACGGACATATCCGGTGAGAATCGACGGTCAGGACATGATGCTCGCTACCGCCCGTGACATCACCGAGCAGAAACGAGTCGAGGAAGCCAAGAACAATCTGCTCTCAAACATCTCACACGAGCTCCGAACTCCGCTGACAAGTATAGAAGGTTACACCAAATTCGTGTTGTCCGGGAAGCTGGGAGAAGTGCCGGAGAAACTCGAGAAATGTCTGAACGTGATTGACGAGGAATCCGATAGGTTGAAGACCCTCATCGATAATTTCCTCGACCTGATGACCATTGACGCTGAAGGTCTTAGGATGAAGCTGCGACAGATCGCCGTTCCCGAGGTCATCGACTCTTTGATCTCATCTTTGAATCTCCAGCTCGAGATGAAAGGTGTCTCATTCACAACCGACATAACGCCAGACATGGGCTTCATCTGGGGTGACGAGAACAGGCTTCATCAGTTGTTCTCCAACCTTCTCAGCAACGCAATCAAGTTCACTCCCCGCGGAGGTTCCATTAAGATAAGATCAAGAGAAGAAGATTCGAAAATAATCGTCGAAGTCGAGGACACCGGGGTCGGTATACCTGCGAATGAACTGCCCCATGTGTTCAGCAGATTCTATATGGTGGACGCCTCCCCTTCCCGCAAGTATGGTGGCGTGGGCCTGGGTTTGGCAATATGTAACGAGATAGTCGAAGCCCACGGCGGTCACATGGAAGTGGAGAGCGAAGTTGGCAAGGGGACAATCTTCAGAGTAGAATTACCAAAGTATTCGGAGGTCTTGCATGGCGAAAAAGAAGATAGTGGTGGTTGACGACGAACAGAACATCCTTGACTTGGTCGGGATGATACTGGAAGCCGAAGGCTTCTCGGTATCTAAGGCTTTGAACGGAACAGAAGGGATCAGGATGGCCCAGGAAGAACACCCGGACTTGGTCCTGCTGGACATAATGATGCCTGAGATGGACGGATGGGTTGTCTATAGGAAGCTGAAGGAAGACTCAAAAACCAAAGACATCCCAGTGGCAATGCTCACCGTCAAGGCGCAGACCATAGACAAGGAGATGGCTTTAGATGTCATCGGAGTGGAAGACTACATCACAAAACCCTTCACTCCTGATGAGCTCGTAGAACGCGTCCAGAAGCTCGTTACGAAGTAGTCACCGACTCCACAGAAAAAAGCAATCAGATCGATGTGAGAGCCT
>JAZGCT010000166.1:0-12114 GCA_036477085.1 Thermoplasmata archaeon
CAAGAGCGGAGGGATGCCCGAGTGGAAGAAGGTAGAATCGCCAATGGTGCAAACGATCTTGTTGTCAATGACATGCGAGAACCCGGATGATGCCCCGATGCTGGACCCCATGCAGAAGTTGGTATCAACTGCGTTCAAAGGACTTTGGAAGCCCAGGGTGTAACAACCGATGTCGGAGGGTTTGACTATCCCCCCTTCTTTCTTGAGACCGAGTTTCTTCTCGACCACGTTGATTGCAAAGAAGGCTGTCCTGTGGCCACAGCCTGGGCAGAGAACCGGAGGTCTGGGAGGTATCAGAGCTTGCGCTTCTTTCCATATAATATCCGCCCGCTCGAACCGATGAGGAGGTTCCATGCCCATGAACTGGCTTAGACCCATGACGACCTCTCTGGGACCAGACTCGCCGGCCAGCGGGATGTGCTCCTTTCCCAGTATCTGTGTGCTTAAGGACCCTTCATGAGCCAGACTCTTCACCTGTGTCTCCACAAACGGCTCCACTTCTTCGACTATGAGAACACGTTCGTTCGAGGCAAGGAACTGCTGCACCATCTTCTTTGGAAGGGGATATGGAGTACCGATCTTCATGAGCCCTATCTTGTTGCCCAGACCCAAGGACTTGAACGCTTCTCTGACCACATTGAATGTCACGCCACAAGAGATCACACCGAACTGACCATCACCTTCTGCGACGATCTGGTTAAATGGGATACTCTCCACTTCCTCCCCGATCTTCTCCATTCTTTCTATGAGCTCATTTCTCATCCTCCTGGCATTGACCGGAAGGTTGACCCATCGATTGGAATCCCGCTTGAACTCACCTTTCTCCTTGGTCTTTTGAATTGGTCCCAGAACGACATCGGCTGCGGAATGTCCGATCCTTGTGGTGGTCCGGAACATGACAGGTTGACCCCATTTCTCGGAGTAGTCCAAAGCAGCCTTGGCCATCTGATGGGCGCCCATTGGGCCGGGTGGCTCTAAGATCGGAAGATATGCCTCCCTGGCAAAGAAACGGTTATCCTGTTCAGTGTGTGAACTGTGCATGCCCACATCATCTGCTGAGACGAGAACTATGCCCCCCACGGTGCCCATATATGAGAATGCCTGGAAAGGCTCTGACGCTACGTTAACGCCCACGCCCTTCATCGAGACCATTGAACGCAAACCGCTTATGGCGGCGGATATGGCCACTTCGGCGGCCACCTTCTCGTTCGTGGACCACTCGGTGTAGATGCCAAACTTGTCTCCGACGTTGATCAGGGTGTTGAGGATCTCAGAAGCGGGAGTCCCGGGATAAGATGCACCGACCCGCAGCCCACCTTCGATAAAACCTCTGGCGATGGCCTCGTTGCCGAGTAGGAGCGTTTTCTCCCCAGGTTCACCAGCCACGTTTGAGATAGCCATCTCTCCTCCAGACCCCCTTTTCACCAATCATTCAGGTGACATTCAAAGGAATACGAATTGCTGTATTAGTCTTTTTGCAGAGGCTCATTCAACCCAGAATCGCCTCAGGCAGACCTCGTCCCCTTTCGGTATGGACTTGACCGTTTCCCATTTCAGGTTCGTTCCCAGCTCCTTGTTGATGTCGTCCACGAAGGTCTCCAGCCACTTGTCGCAACCGGCCTGGTCCTGATCCAGTTTGTCCAACCTCTGGTGCCACTCGAACCATGGACATCCGACATGCTGCGCGAACGCTTCCTTCTCGTCCTTCCCCTCGACGAACTCGGCGTCCTCACCCATCGCCTGACTACTAAACACGAAGTTCTTGGCGATCTGTTCAGGAAGAGGTTTCTCAGGGTCTAGGTGCTTCAGGTAGTTCTTGGCGGTGTCGTGCCCAACAATCTCCCAGAACTTCAGAACAAGGTCCAACTCGCTGACATCTGGACAGAGTTCCTTGGCCGCCCTCAACCATTCAAAGTGAGATGCCCTCTGTATCTGGCTGAGCATGTTGAACTTCTTCTCCAATGGGATATCCATTCGAACACCTTAGATTCTCATTCCTGTTAGGAAGCCCTCTCTGATGGCCTGCGTCTGGTTCCTCGGTGCTGCCGAATCCCCGATCAGGTACATCTCTTCACAGAAATCGTACAACTTGAAGAATAGATCGTCGTTTGACACCATCGTTGCGATTACCACCGTATCTGCCGGTATGACCTGCTTTCCCTCCGCGGTTATGATCTTGACCCCTTCGTCCTTGATCTTCTTCACCCTGGCGCTGGTGTACTGCTGAACGTTGCCTTCTCTCAGCTTCTTCATGTACCGCCATCGATAGGATGCGTCAATGTCCATTCCCAGCTTCTTCTGCTCTCCGATGATAGAGATATTGTGATCACCCTTGTGAGCCAAGAACTGTGCCGTAGATACGCCCATTGCGGTTCCGCCGATAATGACGATATTCTCACTCAATTCCGCCTTGCTCTCGACGACATCTATGCAATTGACCACGTGTGGCTTTTCGGATCCCGGAATGTAGTCGGCCTTGGGCATCGCACCTGTTGCCAGCACTATCACGCCGGGAGTTTGTAGTCCCGTATGAGGCCGAGGGAATATCTTGCGTGAAGCCATAGTATTGAGCTCGAACTTGACCCCATGCTTCTTGCATTGGGCTTCAAGGTACTTTATCGGCCGCATCAGTTCATCATCACCGTAGGGACCCATGGATGCAGTATACGCTTGACCACCGATATGGTCCTCCTTCTCGTAGACGGTGACTTCATGACCCCTCTCGGCGGCGACGGCTGCACACTGAAGGCCTCCAGGTCCGGCACCGATTACCGTCACGGTTCTCTTCTCGGGTGCTGGCTCGAAACCGTAGTATCCCCATTCCGGCTCCCCTTCATGTCCGAGATTTGGTCTCACCATGCAAAGGATTGGTTGGTCCCTGAACAACCTGGTCAGGCAAAGATTGCACGCAGTGCAGGGTATGATGTCCTGCTGTCGGTCCTCGGCTATCTTGTTCGGCAGTGCAGGGTCCGCGATCATCGGTCTGCAGGCCTCCCAGAAGTCCAAGTTCCCAGCGGCTATCGCCGCCTCTGGATGTTCCGGCACAAACAACCTGTACGCCATCACAACGGGTGCTTTGACGTGCTTCTTCACCCTTTCCGCGATGTACAGCCAACTACCCATCTCACAGTCTCTAGTGATAACTGAAACAGGAGATTCCTGCCAGCCTGCCGTGACGCTGTGAAAGTCCACACCTAGCTCATCTGCAATCTTGATGGTCTCAAGGCTCTCTTCCGGAGTGTTTCCACCTCTATCGTCTATCAGTTCTTCCGCGCAAAGCCTGATACCGACTGGGAAATCATTGCCCACTTCCTTCCTGATCCCTTTCAGAATGTCGATCATGATCTTGGACCGTCCACGGATGTCGCCGCCATACTCGTCCGTCCTCTTGTTGGTGAATTTTGAAACGAAATTGGCTATCAAGTAGCCCACGATACCGGAGATCTCCATCATGTCGTAACCGGCTTCCACGATCCTCCTGGCGCCGTCGATGTGTTCCTGTACGCATTGCTGGATATCGTCAACCGACATCTCCCTGACCGGATGGAAAAGCGGTATCTTCTGCTCAACTACCGATGGCCCAGCACAATACTCCAGACCGACCCCACCGTACCTCCCGCAGTGCATCAACTGGGCACATGAAAGCGAATCGTTCTCCCGTATGACATCCGCGATCTTCTTCAATCCCGGAATGTACTTGTCATCCCAGATGCCTGCCATCCCCACATAACCTCTGGCCTCCCCCTTCTCGTCAGTATAAGCGCCTTGAGTCGTTACTATGCCACAACCGCCCTTGGCCTGGGCCTCCATGAAAGCGATTTCCTTGTCCGTTACGAATCCGTCCCTGTCGCAGAAGTTGGTCTCCGTGGATGCGTACTTGATCCTGTTCTTGGCCTCCAGCTTCCCGATCTTACCTGGACTGAAAATGTGCGGGTACTTCTCCTCGCCCGGTCTCATGGTTCCTCCTTCTCTTCCCCCGTTAAGCGAATGATACGGATATATCTAACCTTTTCACTTGACTTTCTTGGACCTAGTGTAGATGACCTTGATGGTGTCCTCGAATCCGCTGACGCATTCGTTGCAGTCCTCATCGTTCTCGGTCTCGATGTCCTCGAGCCGGACCTCCATGCCGAGGGACTCGTACATCTCCACGGACTCGCTAATCCTCGGCTCGGTGGCGCTGAACATCCTCGTCCAGCCCTCCAGTTTCAGATCTTCCTCTCTCGTCATTTGAATCACATCAGAACAGGTCATCCAGTTCGTCGTTCCCTTCCGGTAACTTCCCGTGGACCTGCAGGAATTGTTGGATCAGTTCGCTCTCCCTCTTGGTGTACATCTTGTCCTCTTCCCATATGAAGAACTCGGCGTTCTCCCTGGTTTGAAGCTGCTCGTTCAGAGCCTCTTGCATGTTCATCACGCCTGAGATGTAGATTATCATCTTGCTCTCGTCCAGGAGCTGGAAGACGCCCTCTGAATCCGGCACGGCGGCGATGTTCTCCTCGGTAAGCGGGACCCACTTCTCCGGCGGTAAGGGGTTGCATCCGAGCGTCAACCTGAGATTGCATCTGAGACAGCGTTTCGCCTCTTCCATTGCTGAGCTCTCATCATATCCGAGCTCGATCTGGCCAAATCCACCCTCTCTCTCTTCCATTGACAGGACCGGCATCTTGACCATTGGCTTGTCAGCGAAACCTTCTTCTTTGCCAAGGTAGGGGTCAGGATCTTCTTTTTCCAGAAGCACTTCCTGGATGTTCCCGTCCCCGCCCAGGTACTTGTCCATAGCCATGGCTGCCTTCTGGCCCAAGGCGATTGCGTCGATAACGGATGCAGGTCCGCTTACGACTTCACCGCCTGCGTAGACTCCCGGAACGTTAGTTTGAAGAGAACCTTCCTGCACCTTGATGCCGGGGCCGACGGTATCCACTCCGCTTCCTTCAAGGAATGATAGATCTGTTGACTGACCAATGGCCAGAAGCACGTTGTCGGTTTCAATTATCGTCATCTCAGATTCATCATACTTCGGGTTGAACCTGCCGTCGTCATCGAATACCGAAGTGCATCTCTTGAGCTCTATGCCAGTGATCCTGCCGTCGGTCTCGATTATCCTCTTGGGTCCCCATGACACGTTGATCTTGACGCCTTCTTCGATCGCCTGTTCGATCTCATCTTCAAAAGCTGGCATCTCTTCCCTAGATTCCAGACAAGCGAGTTGTATCTCCGATGCACCGAGACGCAAAGCGGTGAGAGCGACGTCCATGGCAACGTTCCCGCCGCCGATCACGACCGCCCTGCCTTCGAGCTTGATGTCCTTGCCCATCCTCACATCCTTCAGGAAATCGAGTCCCCAGAGAACGCCTGGCAAATCAGAACCTTCAAGCGGAATCCTCTTGCTCACCTGGCCGCCGACCCCTATGAAGATCGCATCAAATCCCTGGTCCTTCAGGCCCTGGAAGGTAATGTCCTTTCCAATGGCGGTGTTAGCCCTGAACTCCACACCGAACCCAGCAATGGTATCGATGTCCTTCTGCAGCGTCTCCATAGGGAGTCTGTATTCAGGGAATGCGTATCTCATCATGCCTCCGAACTCGGGAAGCGATTCGAAAATCGTGACAGAATGACCTTTTCTCTGGATGTAGTAACCGGCCGAAAGTCCAGACGGTCCAGATCCGATGACGGCGACCTTCTTTCCCGTAGGAGTTGGTGTCAGAATAAGTGACTTCCAGGCATCGTTGTCCTGTTCGGTGGCGAATCTCTTCAGCGCACAGATCGCGATGGGTTCGTTCACCTCGTTCCGGGTACATTCGGTCTCGCAGGGATGGAAGCATATGTTCCCCAATGAATAGACGATGGGGGTGCTTTCCCTTACCACAGCGGCAGCTTCAGCGTGCCTTCCCTGAGAAACCAGGTAGTTTATCCTGGGTACATCGGTCGCAACCGGACATTCTCCTATGCACGGGACGAGATCCCTTTCCCGGTCCGAGATCACCTTCTTGTCGGTCAGCGCCCCGGTAGGGCAAACTTCCACACAGGCACCGCAGAACTTGCAGTTCGATTCCTTCAATGTGGGAGCCACCGGACCCATGACAAAGGCACCATCACGATAAGTCGAGCCAAGCGCGCCCACGCCTCTCAGATCGTTGCATGCCCTGATGCACCGGTTGCACGCGATGCATATATTGCAGTCCCTGTTGTAGAGAGGCTCATCTTCCACAACTGGCCTGTCCTTGGGGAGATAGCGCGGGGTATCCTCTCTGATGCCCACGTAGGCGGCGACCTTCTGTATCTCGCACTTCCCCAGCTCGGGACAGCACCTCTCGTTCACGGGCACGTTCAAGGAACACGGTTCCCGGCTGCACCCTTCCACATGAGCACACAATAAGCAGGCGTGAGGATGGTCCTTCATTATCTCCATCAGGTTCTCCTGCCGCTTATCCTGGACGCTCTGGGTGTTGGTATGTACCATCATTCCTTCAGAGACGACGCTCACGCAAGACTGTTTGAGCTCATCCTCGCCCTGAATCTCCACCAGACATAACCTGCAGCCCTCATACTCATGGGGTTCTCCCTCCATCTTCTCACTGCCCCAATAAACGAGATCTCCGCCCTTCATGCCCTTCCCAGGAGGCAGATCCCGATGGGAGCAAAGAGTGGGAATGTAGATCTCAGCCGACCTCGCGGCCTCTAGAATGGTAGTGTTCTCGGGAACTTCCACAGGAACATCATCGATGGTCAGTCTCATAGTATCCGAACCTCTGGAGGGAAACGCACGTCTCCCGATCAGATCGAACGAAAGTTACCAGGAATGAGTGATGGCGCCGGGCTCGCAGGCCTTGATGCAGGGCTCTTCTATCTCCTTGTCCACCGGCTTGCACGGGCCGCAGGTGTATTTGATCTTCTTCCTTTCCGCTTCAATCACTATCGGAATATCTACATCGGACATTGGATCGAACGGGTCGCCGACCATCACCAGTATCTTTGACGGACACGCTTCGACGCACTTGCCACAGCTGTCGCACTTGTCAGTATCGATAGTGATGTAGTACTCGCCCGAACCGTCCCTGTACCCGTAGTTGGCCTCCATTCTTCTCACCCTTGCTTCTGCGCCTTCTTCGCCAGAGCCTCTGCGAACAGAGCACCGCCCAGAGCACCCGCGATCTGGGTGTCGTATTCGACGTCGAGCGCGGTCAGTCCGAGCTCCTTCTCGATCCTCTTGACGACGCCGCTGTTCTTCGCTATTCCACCCGTGATCGCGAACTCCTTCTCCACTCCCAAGCGTTCCAGGAGGGTCACGACCCTATGGGCCATTGCGGAGCAATAGGCTGCCAGGACCTTGTTCTTGGGCCAGCCTTCTCTCAACAGACCGGTTGCCTCCGATTTTGCGAACACAACGCATGTGCTGCTGACCGCCGGGGGTTCCTTCTCCACCTTGAACGACTCCTCGCCGACCTTCTCGATGTGAATGCCCAGCATATCCGCGAAGACCTCCATTCCCCTGCCTGTGCCCGCTGCACACTTGTCGTTCATTAGGAAAGCGGTGACCTTGCCCTTCTCGTCCGTCCTGATGGCCTTGCAGTCCTGTCCGCCCATGTCCAGAACGGTTCGAACCGTGGGGCCGTACATGTAGTTCGCACCTCGTCCGTGGCATGCGATCTCGGTTATCGCCCTGTCCGCGAAAGGTACGTTCACCCTGCCGTATCCAGTACCAACGACATATTGGATCTTCTCCAAGTCAAGTCCGGTGTCCTCAAGCGCCCAGTTCATCGCATTCCTTGCACTGTCGGGGCTGTTGGAACCCGTTCTCATGTTGCTGTAAGCGAAAAGCTTGCTGTCCAGCGTTATGACCGCCTGAGAACTCACCGAACCAACATCGACTCCAGCGGTGATGAATTCAGCGTCCTTCCAGTCCATCTCGGGGTCCTTCCAGTTGTATTCCTTCCATCTCCAATACTCTGAATTCTCTGTTGCCATTTCCTAACCCCCCTTTGCCTTCCCTTGGGCCACAAGAGCCGCTCCCAGTGCCCCCACGAAATCGGGGTCGTCCGGGACATTAATGTCCGTATTGAGATCCCTCTTCAGCGATTCAACGAACCCGATGTTCTTGGCCAGTCCGCCGACGAGTGTCACATCCTTTTCGATCGAGAGCCTTCTCACCATCGAGGATATCCTGCTCGCAATCGCATCGTGGATCGCTCTTGCTATGTCCTCTTTGGATGTCTTGGAATGAACGAGTGATACGACCTCTGATTCTGCGAACACGGCACACTGAGCGTTCATCGGTGTCTCCTTGGTTGATTTCAGGGAGAGTGGCCCCATCTCGGTGACGGGTATCTCCAGAGCTCTCGCCATTGCCTCTGTGAAAGCTCCTGCGCCTGCCGCACACTTCTCGTTGATGACGAAGTCCAGGACCCTTCCGTTCTCGTCGCTTCTGAGGGCCCTTCCCTCTTCTGCACCAACCTCGATGATGGTCCTAGAACTCGGAAACAGGGATATCGCCCCCTTTGCTGCGGCCCCGACCTCGGTAACCTCGGTGTTCCTGAAGTCGACCTCCTTCTTGCCAGCTCCAGTCGAAGTAATGTGCTTGATGTCATCTTTCTGGATCCCGGCGTCCTCAAGAGCGCTGTTGAATGCATTGTTGGCCGCCTCGTCCAGGTCAAAACCTGTGGGTGCCATTCCCTTGCCTTTGATCTCGCCGTCGTTCAGGATAACGACCTTGACGAACTTGGCGCCCATATCAATACCTGCAACGTACACCTCATATCACACTCCAAGGGTCTCCATGAAAGTGTCCATCTTTCCCATCGTACCAGCTTCATCGAATTCCCTCTCATCGCCCATGTTCCCTTCGAAGACCAGGACCGGATATCCGGCGGCCTGCAGCGCAAGCCTGTTCTCTGCGATCCCAAGGGAAAGGCCCTCGCAACCCCTGTTGTAATGGAGCATGACGCCGTTAAGCCCCCACTCCTTTGCTATCCTGACCATCATGTCGCTCTTCAGCTGTGGATGGTAGAAATGCTGCCACTCCGGTTTGGCCAGGTTCCATTTGACGAGTTCCTCTATGGCCTTTTCCCTGGTGTTGATGGCTATCCCCTTCTCCATCGGTGTGGTCTTGGCTCCCCATGAACCGTCCTCATTGTCCTCCCACAGCCCGGTCAGACCGAAGGTGTAGAGAGAACCTATGGAAATGCATCCGAACTTCTCCAGATACCTGAAAACCTTGAGGAATCCCCACGGCGGCTGGGTGTCGCTCATGACCCTGACCCTCTCGTTGGCTATAGCGGCGATCCCTCTGTTCACCCTGTCCTGGACCTCGGCCAAGATCTTGTCCGTGAAGTCAGCGAACTCCTTCTTGGCCTTGCTGAGAACGCCGAACACGTACAGTGAGTACATCGATTTCTCGTCCAAGGGTGCGGGCACGGTCTTGTTCAGCTCGCATATCTTTGCCCAGGTACTGGTAAGGCGGAACTCTGACTTGACCGCCTCGATAAGCTTGTTGTCGTCATAGGTCCTTCCGGTCGTCTCGACCAACCAATCGATGCCGTCCAGGAGCTGCCCTGCGACGTACTCGACCTTGTGGTCGTTCATTTCATCGTATGTTCCAACCCCGACATCGACCACGAATGACGGAATGCCGCCCTCTAACTCGGAGACCACCTGATACCACTTGGCATGGCTGCAACAGATGTGGTCCTGCCAGATGAAGTCGGGTTTCGGGAAAGGTCCGCCGAATGTGAACTTGTTCAGGAGGATGGATCCCCAGTAATTGCGCATGTAGGAACACAGGTCCCTTGCATAGCCGGCCGCCTCGGCCGCTTCCAGGCATTGCTTCGAGAACTCCTTGTCAAAAGCCGTTGATGCACCGTAAGGCTCCCCGGTCAGCGGGTAAACGTCGTCACCCAGGCCGTAAGGCACGGCATCGAACGACCATGCGCCGCCGGCCCATCTCAGTCCTCCGGTCTCGTTGGAGTTCTTGTAGTCCTCGTAATACTTGAACCTCAGCTGCTTGGCCTCTTCCCAGCATTTCAGGGGTTCCGTTGGATACTTGTCTTCTGCCATCCTTCTACCTCCTCAGAACAGGTCCTCCTCCATTAGCATCTCCAGGAACGCTTCCACGCGGGTCTGGAACTGTCCTACGGGTACGGTCACGTCGAGCTCAAGGAACAATGTCGGGATGTCGTTTGATTCCAGGGTCTTCTTGATCGCAGGGATGTCCAGTTCATGCGGGTCGCAGAACTTCTGCTGCAGCAGTATGGCGCCGCTGACGTTCCAGTCCTTTGCCAGGTTCATGATGTGCGGGATCCTCGACCTTTCCTCCCAGTCCTTGGTCGGGCATCTCGGTCTGTCGATGTACCTCTGCGCGATAGCCTGAAGCCTGTCCTCTCCGTTGGCTTCCACCTGATTCCAGAAGTACCTGCTTCCGGTGCAGTGGTCGTCCACCACGATGGTCGAACCGCATTTCTCCACCATGTCGATGAAGGTGGTATCGTCGTCCTCGCTCCCGATGAGGATCAGTCTCTCTCCAGTGGGTGTCTCCAGCTTCCTGGTCTGCAGTTCCTTCAGGGACTCTTCGACCACGTTGCTGTGCTCGGTCTTGTCTATCATCTGGCTCGAGACCGCCATGTACATCGCTTCCAGGCCGGACATCGGTGGGTCGGCCGCCTTTCGGGTGTCGTAGGCCTCCCTCAACAGACGCCTGTTCCTGTTCATTATCTCTATTCCTCTGTCCAGGTCCTCGTCGGTTATCGTCTTCCCGGTCCATTCCTCGACCGCCTTCTTGAATACCTCCAGTTCGGCCCTCAAGTATGGAAGCGCCCTGGGGCTCTGGAGGTGGTTGGGCATGGGAAGGTAATAGCTGAACGGGACTGGTATGTGCATCTCCCAGCTCGTGTAGGCCTGCCTGATGTGCAGGCATGACTGGGCGATCATTATGCCGTCCAGATAGTCGTACCTACCCTTCAATCCCTGAGCCAGACAGTCCCTGCAGAACGGACAGAACATACCGAATATATGCGGTTCGGTGACATCCCGCGGCTCATGACTACCCAGAATGCGCACAGGCAAAACGTCGGCTGCCAGGAGTATCTCCTCCGGCACGTACGTGCAGAAGTAGCCCAGTACCTTTCCGCCAGTCTTCTCCTTCCATTCCTTGGCGTACTCGTGTCTTGCTTCGTACCATTCTTTGAACATCTTTATCACTTCTTCATCCTCCTCTTCAGGTTGATGAACTCGCTTCTCTCGAAGCCGATTGATTTGAAGAACGAAAGCAGGTCGGTGGAGTCCCACCTCACCGCCGTGTAGATCTCTCTGATGCCTATCTTCTTGAAACCGTAGAGCAGCGCATTGCCAAGCTTCTTGCCAATGCCCTGGCCCATATGATCTGGATCTATCCCGACCTCGACCAGCCAGCCGCTCTTGTCAACCCCGAAATCCAAGGTCTTTGTTTCACCGATGATGAAGCCGACGACATTCTTGCCAGAAGTCGCGACGAAGCACTGGTTCTCCTTGTCCTCAAGTCTCACTTCGATCTCTTTCTCCCAGTTCCTGGGCGCCTTTCTGTTGGTGATACTCATCCTGATCTTCCCCGCGACCGCAATGTCGTCCTTGCGCATCTTCCTTACTTTGACAGCGCTCATGCCCCAGCCTCATTCGAGTCTGATGATCTTGACCGGCTTTCCAACCCAGTTGGGAGGGAGGTAAACTCTTCCGCTGTTTCCGGCTGGTTTGACAACCTTCTCTATCATCTCTTGTCCGAAAACCTCGAACTTGGAGTCCTTTCTCTTAGCCATATATGTCCCCGATTTCGGTTACAATGTCATTATAACGTAACTACAATATAATCATTTCTCTCACGTGTGGTAAGCAGGAAAGTCTGCAGTTAGATCGAATAGAATACCAGATCTTCGGTTACATGTCATACCGAAAAGGTCCGATCTGAACTAGTGGCAAGGCTGTCTTCGGTTACACCTCATACCGAAAAATGATGAGGATATCGATTTGTGTCAAGATGGTTCAATCGGGCTCTATTCCAACTCATCCAGTGCTTCGTCCTCAGCTGCGTCGTCCGGAGGCGGGGGTTCTTCCGCAATTTCCTCTGATGGAGGTTCCATAGGTTCTTCG
>JAZGCT010000167.1:0-2174 GCA_036477085.1 Thermoplasmata archaeon
ACTGGGTCTCAAGGACAGGAAGCTGGTCTATGCACCCTCCGGCACCGGTGTCGTGGACAAGAAAGTGGCCGAGAAGGACAGGAACAAGTTCATCATTACAGACGCTGAAGCCGAGAAACTGGCGAAATGGGCGATGTCAATCGAGAAGCACTACAAGGTGCCGATGGACATCGAATGGGCGAAGGACGGGAGGACGGGAAAGCTGTACATCGTTCAGGCCAGACCCGAGACGGTTCACGCCATAAAGAAGGGTACCGAGCTCATCAGCTACAGGATCCCGAAGAAAGGGAAGGTGTTGATCAGGGGAGAAGCGACAGGTAGGAAGGTCGGACAAGGAAGGTCGAACCTGATACACTCCGTCAAGGACATGCACAAGTTCAGGTCGGGGGAGGTTCTCGTTACTAGGTCCACAAATCCGGACTGGGAACCGATAATGAAGATGGCGGCTGCCATAGTCACGGACACGGGCGGCAGGACCTGCCACGCGGCGATCGTCTCAAGAGAACTCGGCATTCCATGCATAATCGGCACAGAGAATGGTTCTGAATTGATCCCACACAACAAGGACATCACAATAGACTGTTCGGAAGGCTTGGGAATGGTGTACGAGGGACTTCTGGACTATATGATCGAATCTACCGAGGTCAAGAAGTTGCCCAAGACCAAGACCGCGATCATGATGAACGCCGGGATCCCGGAGACCGCGTTCCAACAGGGTCAGCTGCCGAACGACGGAGTCGGCCTGGCAAGGGAGGAGTTCATCATCAACTCTCACATCCAGATCCACCCACAGGCGCTGCTGGATTATGACAAACTGAAGAGATTCGTGAAGAAAGGGTACAAGAAGGACATCGAGAATCTGAAGAAGGGAGACCTGGACAAGGCAGCCCAGAGGGAAGAGAAGGAACATGTGCTGGCTAAGAGGGAGTACTACCAGGACGCGCTGAGAAAGATCGACGACCTCACCAAGGGCTACAAGGACAAGGCCAAGTTCTTCATCGACAAGCTGGCGTACGGGATCGCAAGGATAGGCGTCGCCTTCCACCCGAATGACGTCATCGTAAGGCTCTCGGATTTCAAGACCAATGAGTATGCCAATCTAATCGGCGGGAAGTACTACGAACCCCATGAGTCGAACCCGATGATCGGATACCGAGGTGCCAGCAGGTATTACTCAAAGGAGTTCCAGGCGGCCTTCGCACTGGAGTGCAAGGCTTTGGGCATCGTGCGAGGACGGATGAAGGTAAGGAACATCGTGGCGATGGTCCCGTTCTGCAGGACGCCGGAGGAAGGACGAAGGGTCATCAGGCGCAGGGCCAGGAACGGCCTCAAGCAGGGCAAGGACGGCTTCCGGGTCTACGTCATGTGCGAGATCCCGAGCAACGTGATTCTTGCGGACGAGTTCTCAAAGGTGTTCGACGGGTTCTCCATCGGAAGCAACGACCTCACCCAGCTCACTCTGGGCTTGGACAGGGATTCCGAACTGGTATCTCACCTCTTTGATGAAAGGGACGAAGCGGTCAAGAGAATGCTTGCCAGCGTCATCGAGACCGCCAAGAGGAACAAGAGGAAGATAGGCATCTGCGGGCAGGCGCCGTCGGATTGGCCTTCGATAGCCGCATTCCTGGTGGAGAGCGGCATCGACAGCATATCATTGAACCCCGACACCATCGTGAAGACCAGGGCGTTCGTATACGCGACCGAATGGGCCATTAAGAACAAGAAGAGCATCTTCAAGCTGACCGAGAACCAGATAAGGGCGATCCCGGGGCTCAAGGAACCCATGAAGACCACCGTCGTATCTGTCAAGTGGAAAAAAGGGAAGAGGACCGAGTCCAGGAAGACCTCCCGGACGCCCCTCTCCGAGTTCGTCATCACCATGAGGAAGCAGGAGAGGCTCCCGACCTAGGATGGTCAGGGAATAACTTTAATAGGGACATAGTGTTATTTTTGGTCAATGGACATTGTCCTGGTCTTCCTGATTCTTGTAATATCCTCATTCGTGCCCCCCCTCATTTACATGGTGTGGTTGAGGAACAGCGAGAGGTTCAGCAAGGAGCCCATGTCCCAGGTGTTGAAGGTCTTCGTTTGGGGTGCGATATTCGGGGTCATCATTGCATCCATTCTCAGCCTTGCGGTTCATTATGTTCTGAATTCGTTCGTGGACAGGGTCT
>JAZGCT010000168.1:0-3284 GCA_036477085.1 Thermoplasmata archaeon
CAGCGCAAGAACAAGATTGCTTTCCCCCGACAGCAGACTGTTGCATCCGTTTCTGAATGCGTCCCCTCCTGTTGCGCAGTAGTTGGAGACTCTTGTGATCGGGATATCGAACATTCCAAGGGGTTCCGCCAGATCCATCCCCGACCGTCCCTTGTAGACCCCGGCATCGGGGAAAGCGGTGCCAAGCCAGGCAGCATCAATGTCTTTTCCTTCGACGCCAGCATCCTCGAACGCCTCTTCGGCAGCCTCATAGACCATGTCCCCGTAGCTCATGTTGAAGTTCTCGCCGAACTTGGTGCATCCTGCCCCGATGATGGCGATCTTGTCCTTAAAGGTCATTTCGAGCCGCCTCCTCGAGCAGCCTTGCACTTCCAGGAATAGTTGACGAACCCTCCTCCGGTATGAAGCCTCCTGAAGGTCAGTTCGACCGGCATGTCCACCTTCACCTCGCTCGCGTCTGTGTCCGTCATCTGGGCCAGGATCCTCCCGCCGCCGTCCAGATCGATGACCGCCATCGTTATCGGAGGCTCGGGCGTAGGATAGTAATACTCCTGACTGTACGTGACGATCTTACCTCTCTTGGACAATCTGAATTCCATGAACTCCTTTGCCGATTTGCAGTGGGGGCAGACCTTCAGAGCCAGTGTCATCACCTTTCCGCATCCGTTGCACTTCTTTCCATGCAGCCTTATGTTTAGCTCTTCCTCCCTTCTGAGGAGCGGGATGGACGTGAACGTCGTCTCCAGATGGTAGTTGCCGACAAGGTTCCTGAAAGTGAGATACTTCGTGTACGAACCTATCGACCTCCTCTCTTTCTCGATCTCATAGGTCGAACCCTTCTCATGGTCCTCGATGAACTTGGTGGCCCTGATGGAGAACGCATCGGCACCGTCTCCATAGTTAGCGAACATCATCAGGTCGTCCGGCTTTGCCTGGTCAAGTGCGACTGCCAGCATCATGAGCCCATGGGCCGATCCGATCAAACCGGTCTTCAGCATCAGCGTGTCCTGCACTTGTTCTTGCTGGAAACCGAGGTTCTTGGCCACGGACATGTGACTTCTCCCGTCCGAGGAGAAGATAACAGCCTTGGAGAAGTCCTCGGCACAGTAGTTGCCGTCCTCGAAGAGCCCCTCAATGGCGTTCATCATGTTCCTTCCGTAGTCCTCGGTCCGCGAGTACCGCACATCGCCATGACGCAGGAACCGGTCATCCTGCTTCCTCCATACATCCGGCAGTCCGTCGTACACTGAGTGATGGTCCACTATGTCCGCTATCGGGTTCCCCTTGCCGATCAGGAATGCTGCTGCACCGTCTCCAAGGAACGGCTCCAGGTACGAACCCGGCTCCGCCATCCTGGTGTCCGATGCCACCATCACGATGTTGTTCTTCGAACCTGATGATATAGTGTCAAATGCGACCTTCAGTCCGTTGGATCCAGACCGAAGGGAAGAGCCGATGTCCATCGTGAAAGCATCTCTGTTGAGGTCCAGTGCTGTCGCGATGACCGACGCGTTCATCTTCTCGGCATATGGAGCCGTCGTTGATGAGAAATATATGCCGTCTATGATGCCCACACCCAAGTCCTTGAGGCACTCCAGGGAGGCTGCCACTGCCATCGTCAGGCTGTCCTCATCGTAGTTGGAAACCACCTTGGTACCCTTTCCAGCCGGTTTACCCCAAGCTCTCTGAAGGACATCTCCGGACATCTGGTAGTTGGGAAGGTACACTCCGTACGAGATTATTCCAGCCATATGCTCTCCTCAGAACCCCACGCTTATCCCGCCGTCCACGAATATGACCTGGCCTGTGATGTAGGCCGCTTCTTCGCTCGCAAGGAAAAGGTGTGCATTGGCAAGTTCCTCCGGTTCTGCGAACCTTCTCAATGGTATCTTCTTCATGAACATCTCCGCGATCTCTTCCGGCATCTTTGCCAGCATCGGGGTCTTGGTTGCTCCAGGTGAAATGCAGTTTACCGTGATACCGTATCTAGCGAATTCCAGTGCTAATGTCTTGGTCAAACCCATCACGCCCGCCTTGGAAGCGGAATAGTTTGCCTGACCGATGTTGCCCAGTGCGCCTATGGATGCGGTGTTGATTATCCTGCCGTAGTTCTGCTCCATCATCGGTCTTGCGGCGGATTGGGAGCAAAGGAACGTCCCCTTCAGATTTACTTCCAGCACCTGGTCCCACTGTTCCTCGGTCATCTTCTTGGTCATCGCGTCCTTGTTGATGCCCGCGTTGTTTATCAGAATGTCAACTCTCCCGAATTGATCCAGTGTTGCGGCCACCATCCCGTCCACCTCATCCTTCTTGACTATGTTGGCTTGATGAACGAGCGCTTCTCCTCCTTTCTCTTTGACCGCTTCCGCGACCTTGTTCGCCCCTTCCAGGACGACATCAACGATTGCGACCTTGGCCCCTTCTTCCACGAATCTCAGCACGGTGGCCTCTCCGATCCCGCTTCCACCGCCGGTGACTATGGCAACTCTGTCCTTCAATCTCATGAACCCATCTCCCTCTGAAGCATGATGACCCACTGGCCTTCCACGACCGATTCGTCTTTCTGATTCAGCGTTGAAACGTCAAAAGTGATGATCCCTCTGTCCGGCTTGCTGGTTTCCTTCTTTTCCGCAACCTTGAGAAGGGTGTGGATCGTGTCCCCGAACCTGACGGCACCAGTGTACTTGAAGCTCATGCTCAGGAGCGCTATCGTCGTTCCCTCGAAGATGCCCAACTGATTTGCCTGACCGGTGGAGACCGCCACAGCCAGCAGTCCGTGGGCGATCCTGCCTCCGAATGGTGTCCCCTTTCCATGTTCTTCGTCTGTATGCAATGGATTGAAGTCCCCTGAGAGACCGGCGAACGTTGAAACATCCCCTTCGGTTATCGTCCTGGATGCCGTGGTGAACTCCTGCCCAACATCGAACTCGTCGAACTTCTTCCCTTTGAACTTGTATGTCATTCTATCACAACCCCAACTCTTTTCCGATTATCAGTTTGAGGATCTCGGAGGTGCCTCCTCCGATCAATAGGAACCTCGCATCCCTCAGCAGTATCTGGATGGGATATTCCATCGAGAATCCATAGCTCGCAAACACCCTTGAAGCGTCATCTGTGGCCTTGACAGCCATCTCTGTCGCGAAGAGCTTTGCCATCGCCGATTCCTTTCCGCATTCCTTGCCCTGGTCCAACATCCAGGCGGTGTTGTAGACCATCCACTTGGAGGCCTCCAGCTCGGTCGCAACATCTGCCAGTTTCATCCTTATCGCCTGGAACTTCCCGAT
>JAZGCT010000169.1:0-2566 GCA_036477085.1 Thermoplasmata archaeon
TCTTGTGGTGCCGCAGCGAAAGTCCCGACCTGCTTGATCTCGATCTCCTTGGGCTTCAACTTGATTTTCAGTTTCTCGGGCTTGGGTTTCAGTATGTTCCAGCCGGCCTTCGTTATGGCCGCACCCACAAGAAACATCACGAGGAACAGTGTCCCTACGAGAAGCGCCAGCGCAATCGGCGTAAGTATGTTGGTGAAGTCGACGTCGAAGCTAAACTCCGGGATTCCGCCAATGCTAGACCCACTGAGCACGTTCCCCGCTTGCAGGAAAGCTTCCCCCGTGGCTGTGCTTCTCTTGCCGTTATCGTCCTCGGTCCTCAGGGTCACCTGGTAGTTGCCTTCGTTGTTGTAGGTGTGACTTGGATTAGGACCGTTATCTTGATTGCCGTCACCGAAATCCCATTCCCAGGATACTATGTTGCCGTCTCCTTCTGAGGACCGGTCCTCGAACGTCACGTTCAGGTCATCGGTGTCCCATCTGAACTCGGCACTTGGGCCCACAATGGCCTCCTCTTCCGGAAGCTGCTCCCTGAAGAAGTCCCCAGAGGAGAAGGCCAGGTTCATTGCCTGTGAGAAGACGAATAGCATGATAATGATGCCCACGATGATCAGAATCAGGCCGATTATTAGATCCACGATCTCTCGTCTCATGTTAATCAAGGCGATTGATGATGAATTGGTGTATTTAACCTTGAGGAGGACGTTATCAGAGTGGAGATTGGTATGTCGGATGAGACCTCCCTGACCCGTTTTTTCCTCATAAGTCCTGGATTCTGCGAAACTGTTAAGTCATATGATGACTTGCGTATTCTTGAGCCTGCGGAGAGATGGGATAGCCTCAGAGGAGGAGTTTGAATGGCATTGGAAGACCAGATTTGGGAAGGCATAGTTTGGCTGTGGGAAACTCTGATCATCGGGCTGATCTTCGCTATTGTGATACTCGTAGTCGGGTACGTAGTCGCGAAGGTAGTCAAGTGGCTTGTGGTGAAGTCGCTGAAACGAGTGAAGGTGGATGATTTCTTCAGGGAGACCGGTTTGCTGGAATCTTTGCGAGGTGTAGGGTTCAGCGGTGTTCCGGAGTTGTTGGGACTGTTGGTGTTCTGGTTCATCTTCATGATATTCGTCGCAATGGCCCTGGAGCAGTTAGGCTTTGAACAAGTGAGCGCATTTGCCACACTGATAGTCGAGTACCTGCCCAAGATCATCGGCGCTGCACTCATAATACTGGCCGGCATGTGGCTGGGTACTTGGGCGTCAAGTCGAGTGAAGGACCCGGCTGAGGAGGCCGATCTGCCCATAACATCCGACACGCTTGGTTCGCTGATCAAGTGGATGGTGGTGTTCATAGCTGTCGTCCTGGCCCTTGGATTGCTGGGTGTGGAAACGACCATACTGGTGACCACGTTCACCATTCTCATTGCGGCGATCGGGGCAGCTGTTGCGATATCCTTCGGACTGGGCGGACGGGATGTTGCGGCCAACGTCAGCGCCTATGCGGCGGTCGAGAAATCCATCAGGATCGGGGACGAGGTCACGATTGGCGAGCACCAGGGAACGGTCCTCCTGATCGGAAGGTATACGACCACATTGAAGAACGACGCTGGAGACAGGGTATCAATCCCCAATTCCACCATCATGGCGAACGTGGTAGTGAAGAGGTCTCCGAAGTCCGGTTAGACGACCTGGACGGTCGGATCTTTGGAACAGTCATACGCATCAGTTCGAACTCTCTCGAGCATCTGGCTCACAAGTCAGGAGAAGCGTTAAATATGCCCGAGTCCAAGAGGGGTGTGATGTCGGACTCAGAACAAAAGCCTGAATATGCGTTCCTGGCCTCCCTCATTGGCGGGATCTTCATTCTCGTGGACGGAGCCATCGGCTTCATGATTGCGGTCAGGTCGGGTTCCTGGTACATCTGGATATGGGATTTCCCGTATTCAGCGTTCCTCCTGGGAGCATTGGGGATCGTCCTCGGTGTACTGATCATCATGTCGGCCATCATGGGATACAAGAGGATCCAGAGGACCTCGATAATGGGCGTGATGATAATTGCGCTGTCCATTACGAGCTTCATCCTCACGATGGGCGGCTTTGTCATCGGGTTCGGGTTCGGATTGGTGGGCGGCATATTGTTCATCGTGTGGGAGCCCGCCCTGATGAAAAACTGCCTGGGTTGCGGAAAGGAGATCAAGCTGGACAGCTGGTTTTGCCCGCATTGCGGTTACACCTACGTGCAGCCCTACTACCAGTACCCTTACCCGCAGTATCAGTATCAACAGGCACAACCGCAGGCGCAAGCACAGCCCGCGGCAACGGGTCAGAAGTTCTGCATGAAATGTGGCGCCGGTCTGGCGGAGGGTGCCGCTTTCTGTTCGCAGTGCGGCCAGCAGACGTGATGAGCAACCATGGGATGCCAGTGAGTTCAAGACTGCCTATTGGAAATGCTGACAATCGCCATGTGGTCCTTCTCGTAGGGGTTCAGCTCACTCGATTCAAGGACCTTCAGTCCGGCTTCTCTGAGCTCCTTCTTGACGGAGTCGTAGATGATCTTGGGGTCCTTTGAGACG
>JAZGCT010000017.1:0-3814 GCA_036477085.1 Thermoplasmata archaeon
TTGCGTGCATTTGATCTCCTCTCCCGTTCAATGCCATATTCGGATATAAAGATACCTTTTAACTTATATACTGACTGAGATATCGGTTTCCAGATGAAGGGTCAAGGGCTCATTCATGTCTACACCGGCGATGGAAAAGGGAAGACTTCTGCCGCGCTCGGCTTGGCCCTGAGGGCTTCAGGTCACGGGATGAAGGTTCACATCATCCAATTCATGAAGGGCAGGATAGACTACGGCGAGATCAAGGCCTGTCACAACAATCCCAACATTACTATTGAGCAGTTCGGAAGACCGCAGTTCGTGGACAGGGACAGCCCCGAGCCAGAGGATCTGGATTTTGCGAAGCAGGGCCTGGAGAGGGCGAAGGAGGTCCTTGCCAGCGGGGAGTATCACATTGTAATACTGGACGAGATCAATGTGGCCCTGGACTTCAATCTAATAGAGCTGGATGACGTCCTGGAAATCATAAAGAAGAAACCTGCCGAGTTGGAGCTCATCCTGACCGGACGGAACGCCCACCCTGAGGTCGCCAAGGTCGCCAACTATGTCACCGAAATGCTCCCCATAAAGCACCCCTACGATCAGGGCCAGCCCGGCAGAAAGGGCATCGAGTTCTAGTACCGCGGACGCGTCATGGGCATTATGAACAGAACTATCGCCATGACAATCATCCCTATCCCGATGTACTTGTTGAGAGTGAAGATGTAAAGACCGATGATACCTATGATGCTGGCGATAATGTAGAGGACCCACATCAACCTCGATATCTTCTCCGCCATCGCTCCTGAGAACAATATATCTCTATAAAGAAATGTCGAACTACTTCGCCCCGACCCTGCTTGAAAAGATCAGCAGTTTTATCTCTGGATTGGTGAACCTAGACCTTCTTTTCAGCTCTTCTGAGTCCCCGTCCCTGATCAACTTCAGGTACAGGGGGCACCCCTTGGTCAACAGGTAGATCCTGTGAAATGCTTCCTCGTCTATCAACTCGTTCTCCAGCAAGAGCTTACTGTTCTTCTCATCCAGACCCTTCAGGTGCATCTCGCGTACCAGATCCTTCTCCATGTCCGTCTTGGTGTGGAACCTGCAGTATGAAGGGGTGGCTTCCCTGGCCAGCACGAGTATCTTGGAGTCCTTCAGCGATTTGGCTTCCTTGGTGAGATGGGACAGGAGGTCCACAATGTCCTCACCCACGTGGAAGTAGTTGTCGAACACGTAGATCGATCTTATCGAGGCCATCTCTTCAGGCAGACCAGATATGAGACCGTCAATATCGCCCTCCTCGAAGAGCTCTAAAGCCTTTTTCCGCCTCCTTCTTGCCAGGAAGTCGGAAATGCCACTGAATATCTCGTAGGTGGACACGTCATCTGACAGATCCTTCCAGAACACGTCATACTTCCTCAGTCCCTTGACGAACCTTTTTGTCATCTGGGTCTTACCGAAACCTTCAGGGGAGTAGATGACCAGTATGGGGACGTCTCCGTTGAGCCAGTCCTTCATCTGAGAGAGCTCGGACTTCCTGTCCAGGAACTCCACCTGCTCGGCCTCTTCCTCTTCGGGGATCTCCAGCACGTTCTCCGGGGTCAGGTTGCGAACGATCTCCAATGTGGTCAAGTCGAAGGCCATTCTGGCTTCCTTGATGGTCATCTGGGTCTTTTCAACCCCTCTGATGATTATCATATCCTTCCCCAGCTCGTCCGAGATCTCACGGCCGATCCTCATCCCGGAATCGGTCAGCGCATAGGTCTTCACCTTTCTGGTCCTGCCCGGGAGCCGGGTGGAGGTTTCCTCCATATTCCCCTCATTGATCAATCCCTTGACAGCCCTGGGAACGTGGCTTCTCCTCATGTCCACTCCCTCTGCTATACCCTCTTGGGTCGAAGCCCTACTGACGTGTCCCCTGCTGCTCCTGGAATCCCTCAGATGGAGGAGGATCTTCTCCTTCACCGTCAGACCCTCTCCTATCATGTGGCGCACAATCAGACGCTGGTTATATAACGATGACGGTATTCTCACCTCGATTCGACCTCGCATTTGAACCAACTCACATGATAGCATAAGGGGGCGCCGAAAGGTGGTCCAGTTCTTGATAATCACGAGGCTAATCTTGGTATGTTCTTGGTAAGTACCACGCAACTCTTATATACCGTCCACCCCACTTGACTGCCTAGGATTATCGGAGAGATCGAAATGAAGAGGCGTAGCATTAGGAAGAAGGAATCTTGGGACGAGAGGGCGGTTTCAGAGGTCATAGGTACGATCCTGATACTGGCCATCACTGTCGTCCTGTTTTCGGTCATCATCATATGGGTGGGCAGCTTCCCGGCTCCGGAGGCATCCGTGAGGCTGACCATGCGTGGCGAACTGGAACCCATCGTTAACGCTGGGGTCTGGGGCGGCGCGAAGATATACATCACGCATGAGAGGGGAGAAGCACTTCAGGGATTCGTGACCAACATCATTATCGCGATATCTCATCAAGGCGGAGGTTACGGGGAGGACCGTTTGGATCTTCAAGGCACCCAGGCTGGGATGCCGTACGGCCTCGCGAAGGATGACACCTGGAACACTGGCGAGACCTGGTCGTACACCAACTACTCCATTGCGGCCACCGACAACGTCGAAGTGTTCATAATCGACACGGAGGCAGGGCAGGTCCTGTGGAGATCCAACCTTCTGGGAAGAGAAGCGAATCACTTTCCCATATTCATTGAAAAATGGACAGATGCATGGCCACAGACCATCTTCACTAGGGATATAGTGGAGGACGATGATCTGACATTCGCCGTGTATGCGAGGATCGAGGACAACGACGGTGACCTTGATCCGGCGAAGGTGTATCTCTTGCTGACCTGGCTCGAGATAGAGACCCGGCTTTTCGACAACGGATTGCACGGGGATCGTCTCGCGAATGACGGCATCTACTCCTACGATTTCGACAACTACTTCACGGACACTGGTTTTCAATTCCCTGGCATCGAGCTCACCTGGGACGGAGGGATACTGCTGTTCAATGCAACTGACGACCTGAATCATACCACCCAGTCGAGGATGAACTTGATTGTTGTCCTTTCCGAGCAGACCAAGCAGGATATCAACCTGCAGCAGAACCTGACGCTGCCTCCAGGCGGTCCGGGGAACCTGAGCTTCGGCAACAGGCTCCAGAGGTTCGACATCTTCAATTTCACCGACTGGCAGACACTGAGATGGCAGTCTAACTCCACGAGGCAGTTCGTAAAGGGTGAGATCGCCGTGGTTCTCGTGGCTTCAAAGACGCTCGAGGCGAACGATGAGGAGAACTCATTCATGGTCTACAACAGCGGGGGTGATCCAGAGGTGTTCTGCGGTTCGACTCCAGGTCCGAAAACCACACCGTCTTCCACTGACGCGTTCATATTCTTTGATGCCGTGGGTAAATGGACGGTGTTCATTTACATGTTCAATACGTCAAGTGAGGCCATTGGCTGCGGTGACGGCAAGTTGGAATACGGGAGGTACCCGATCGAGGTCACGATTAGGGATACCTATGGCAACAGGTTCCACACCGTTGACAGGATCAACATCACTGACGAGGACGGAAACATACCCGATTATCCAGATATGCTGATATACTGCGATTCCGGCCACTTGGTCTCATGCAAGGAGTTCAATTTCACCGACACGGTTTATGTGAAGATAATTGTGAACACAGCTCAAACGGACATGGCCGGTGTCGACATCGGTGACGTGATCATCGAAGATTATGTGGGCGGAAAGCAAGTGTGGGCTCCCCCTGGAATCACCCCGGTCAGCGATGCTGAGTACAACAACAGCG
>JAZGCT010000170.1:0-3457 GCA_036477085.1 Thermoplasmata archaeon
GTTGATACCCGCTGCGAGGGAGATCAACGACTCCATGCCCTTTCACTTGATCGAGCTTGCCGAAGAAGCGATGAAGGAATCTGGCGTCACTCCAAAGAAAGCGAAGATAGCTGTCATGGGCTACGCGTTCATCGAGGATTCGGATGACACAAGGGACACGCCGGCCGCCCCAGTGATCAAGCACTTCATGGATATCGGTTCAGAGGTCATCGTTCACGACCCTTACGTCAAAGCCGTGGATGGATTGGAGATGACTGGCGACCTCAACAAGGCACTGGTAGGAGCGGACTGTGCAATCTTCGTGACCGCTCACTCACGCTACAAGAGCATGAAGCTGAAGAACCTGGTGCAGAAGATGAAGAACCCGATAATCATCGATGGAAGGGACCTTTTCGAAAGAAAGAAATGCATCAAAGAGGGCTTCGTCTACAAAGGCATCGGCAAGAAGCGCTAGAGTTCCACTTTCTTCTTCGTTTTGCTGGATTCCGCGGCTGCCATTACCACCTTCATTGTCTGCAGGCCATCCTCACCGCTGACCAATGGGTCTCGCCTCTCAGCGATTGCGTCCAGGAGATCGGTGAGCTCGTTCTTGAGAGGCTCCTCTTTCTGCAGGGAGACCTTTCTGATGTCGTATTCCAGATGTATCTGGTACAGGTTGAAGGGATCGAACTCACCCAGCGATGACGAGGATATTACCAACGACTGCTTGACATAGTCCAATTCCACGAAGTTCTTGGAACATGTCAATGAAAGTTTCCTGACCTTCATGGGCGTCAACCAGTTTATCTCAACGAATCCAGTGGTCCCGTTCTCGAAGTCAAGGAGTATGTTGGCATGGTCCTCGAACACCTTATGCTTCCGCCTTCTACCCTGTGTGAAAACGCTCTCCACCTCGCTTCCCAGGAGGTATCTCATCACATCAATATCGTGTATCCCAAGGTCCATGATCACCCCAACGTCCTTTATCCTCGCCGGGAAAGAGCTCACCCGCCTGGCTGCTAGGGCGATTGCATCTCCGTACGCTCCGTCCTCGAGAGCCTTCTTGGTGAATCCCACGACAGGGTTATGCCTCTCGATGTGTCCAACGGCCATGGTGAGTCCCGCGTCCTTCGCCAGACCGACCAGTTTCTCCGAGTCCTCCAGCGTCGAGCACATGGGCTTCTCCACCAGGAAGTGGATGCCCTTGGATATCACGTCCTGGGCGATGCCGAAATGCATCTCGGTCGGGGTCGCGATGCAGACGGCCTGGATGTCCTCATCGAGCATGTCGTGATGGTCTTCGAAATACTGAGTCCCGGTCTTACTGGCCACCGATTGTCCAGCGCTCTTGTCCGGGTCCGCGATCCCAACGAGGTTGGATATCTCTGAGAGAACCCTTGCGTGGTTCTTGCCCATGGATCCCACGCCGATGACTCCTGTGTTCAACATGTGAATCAAGCCCTCCCCGCTTCCTTGACCGCGTCGATAATGTGGGTGATATTTTCATCCGATACTAGTGGATGCACCGGGAGCTCCATCATCTTTGGAAGCATTTCTCTGGCAACGGGACAGTCCGCGCCCACACCCAGCGTTCTGAGTATCGCCTGCTCGCTGATAGGTTTTGGATAGCTGGATCTTGCCCCTATCTCCCTGCTCTTCAAGAACTCGACCAATCGGTCCCGGTTCAACGGGAAACCGTCGACCTTGATGATGTACTGATAATAGGCGTGGGTCAGGTTAGCAATGACCTTTGGGGTCTGGATGCCTTCCAGGTCGCCCAATCCTTCGTTCAGTCTCTTCGCGTTCGCACGCCTCTTCTCGATGAACCCAGGTAACTTCTTGAGCTGTTCCCCTCCGATGGCCGCCCCTATCTCTGTAATCCTGAAGTTGTAGCCCAGAACAACGTGTTCATAATGGGTGATCTCTCCGTGTTCCCTCAGGAGCGTGCACTCGGTCCTGAGGTCGGCGTCGTCAGTGGTTATCATTCCGCCCTCGCCAGCGACCATGTTCTTGGTCGGGTAGAAGCTGAAACAAGATGCATCACCAAAGGTGCCCACTTTCTTACCATCATACTCTGCCCCGTGGGACTGACAGGCGTCCTCGATAATCTTCAGGTCATGTCTCTCCGCTATCTCCATCAGGGGTTTCATGTCCACTGGCTGTCCGTACATGTGAACCGGCACTATCGCCTTGGTCTTGGGAGTGATTGTTTCTTCCACCTTACCAACGTCCATGTTGAAGGTGTCCGCATCGATGTCAACAAAAACAGGTTTGGCACCGCAGAACAGGACCGTGGATGCAGTTGCGAAAAAGGTCACTGGTGGTATCAGGACCTCATCGTCCTTTCCTATCCCGTTCGCAAGCAATGCGATGTGAAGCGCTGTCGTCCCGGAGCTGGTGCTTATGGCGTGTTCAGTTCCGATGTACTGTGCGAAAGAAGCTTCGAACTCCTTGGTCTTGGGACCCCTGGCCAGCATTCCCGATCTGAGAACCTCCAGAACGGCTTCTTCCTCTTCCTTCCCGATATTGGGCTTGGCGATGGGTATCATTCGAAAGCTCCCACGTTCACTCTCTTGTCGCAGTGCTTGCAGTAGTTGTTCATCAGCTTCCTGCCGCAGTGACAGACGTACCCCACCCTCTTGGCTGGGTTGCCAATTATCAGTTCATGAGGTTCCACATCCCTTGTCACCACAGAACCCGCCCCGATCATGGCGTACTCCCCGATGGTTATGCCGCAGAGTATGGTCGAATTTGCTCCTATGGAGCTTCCGTCTTGGACGATTGTCGGCACCACCTTCCAGTCGACTGTTGACGCTCTTGGATAGAGGTCGTTGGTGAACACTACGTGAGGACCTATGAACACATCACTGCCCACCTTGACCCCCTGGTAGACGGTCGCCCTGTTCTGTATCTTGCAGTTGTCACCAATCTCCACGTCAACGCCGATATAGACACACTTCCCCAATCTGCAGTTCCTGCCCACTTTCGCTCCTTCCCTGATCTGGACCTCGTGCCAGACCTGGGTTCCTTCTCCGATTTGGGCGTCTTCGGACACATGTGCTGTGGGATGTATTGTGGGTGCCATGGAATTCTTACTCACAAATGTATGCGGTAAATAAACTCTTTGTCCTCATCTCAACAGAATCGGGTCTGAGAACCGTGCAGGGCTAGTATCAAGAAAACTATATACAACATATAATAACATATAGAAGTCCATAAGGGTATTGTCATGAGCCAGGTTACTACGATACAGATTCAGAAGGATACCAGGGACAGGCTCCGCGAGATCGGGCACAAGGGGGAGACATATGACAACCTCATCAGACGGTTGATGAAGGCTGCCAGGGAAATCGAATTCTATGCGGATCTGGACAGGATAGTGGACAAGGAGGAGTTCGTTCCTCTTGACGAAGTATGAATTGCTGGTCTCCCAGACCGCCAGAAAACAACTGCGCATTTTAGACGAGAGGACCGGGGA
>JAZGCT010000171.1:0-4508 GCA_036477085.1 Thermoplasmata archaeon
GGGCAACAAGTGCTACGGTGACGACGCTGAAGCCTTCATAAACGCCCTGAATCCCTCAAGCATCGAGCGAAGAGCTCTGGAGTACCTGCTGGAGGATCTGGACGAGAGCATCGTGGTGGAGAGCGCCACTCCAAACAAGATACTGATGATGTACTGGGACATATACGGTGTGGATATCCTAGAATCGATAGTCGGCGACCGGGACATCGCAGAGAAGGTGTTCGAGAAAGGGCAGTGGAAGAACGACACTCCGGCCAAAGTGTTGAAGACCGCAAGGTCGAAGGCGAAGAAGGACGAGATAGAGTCAGTGCTCCCCAAGTACAGGGACCTGCCGCCGGTGGCAGCGTTCGCGGACGGGATAGTGAGGGCGTACAAGGCCAAGGGGAAGAAGTCCGCGTTGATGGAGGTCAACAAAGGGCAGAGCAGTCCCGACACAAAGATAAAGTCGGTCAGGTACGCGTTCTTGCTGGCGTTCAGCGCCGCGACGGGGAAGGACTGGCAGTTCACCAAGGAGGAGACCGATTTCGGAACGTTCCTCAAGGATTATGCTGAGAAGCTGATGGAAGCGGAAGGAGATGACTATCACGATTCGTTGCAGGAGCTCCTTAAGGCCAGCGGTTCTACCCAGAAGATCTAACTGACACGGACATCCAGTACGACATGAGAAACCCCTGGAGCGTATGATTTGATTCTTCTTTGATCCAGAACTTCGATCTCTCTGTCTTCTTTCCTGGCCGCATCTTCGACATTCTCAACCGGCCTGTCCGGCAGAAGCTCGTTCGGACAATTCTCGTGGTAGTGTATGGTCCCTCTTTCTCCTATGACCCTCATTGCTTTTGGCAAGTAGTCCTCTCCGCTCAGATACCCCATCACGACCCTGGTCGCCACTCCCTCCGGAGCCATCTCTAGGCAATCTCCGAGGATCGGGTCAACGACGTTCTCCACTCCGTTCAGTTTGACGTTCTCCTCAAGGTATCCAAACGCTACAGGGTTGATCTCCACCGAATACACCTTCTCCGGCCTGGAATGCACCGCCATGGGCAACGAAAAATACCCAATTCCAGCGAACATGTCCACCACGACGTCCCCGTCATCGCACACCTTCGCCATCCTGATCCTTTCGTCGATGTTCCCGGACGAGAACATGACCTCCTTGGCATCCAGCTTGTACAGGACCCCGTTCTCCCTGTGCGTGGCTACCGTCCTTTCCCCCAGCAACAACCTCACCTGCGGTTTCCTGAAGTCCTCGGCTACTCCACCGACGTCCTCCAGGACGGTCACGGCACCCAGAACCTCCGCAAACACCTTCGCAACTTCAGTATCGTATTCTCTCAGCCCCTCGTTCAACTTCAGTATCAGAACATCCCCCAGCATCTCCCACTTCTTGGGGAGCAGACCGATCAGATCATCCGGAATCTGCACGTTATCGACGATCTCCTTATGGGGGTCGTAGACCTCCGCTCTCACAACTGGCTCTTCCTGTTCCATGGATACCGCGCCCCATTTGGCAAGATCGACGCCTTCCATCCCGAGCACGGGTATCTCGACGAACTCATCCCTTACCAGGAACTTCCTCCGAGAATCCAGGAGGTTCAATCTGGACAGTTCGAGCCTGAGGTCCTCGGCCTTCCCCCTATCAACGCGGAGAGCAAGCATCAGGCTGTTATCGGGGTGCCCAATAAAAACCTTCAGCACCAAACATATATGAACGAAGAGGTTTTTCGTCTACTCGATGAGGAGAGTTCTCCTTCTTCTGGTCATACTCACCTTCCTGGCGCCCAATGTCAAGGGGGCGTCATCGTTGGCCGACCCCAGCGATGTCAACCTGATAATCTCGATCATCAAGACACCGCAGCTTGCGCCCGGCGACAAGGGAACCGTCGACCTGACGCTGTTCAATCCATATGTGAACGACATGACCGATGTCAGCCTCACCGCAAGCATCTACCTGTACGTATCCTGGGACGAGGAGGTCCCGATGGATTCTGGCTGGGATTGGGACGAACCTTACTTCGAGGAGGATGGAAAAGGGATCAGGGACCACACTTGGTCTTTTGCGGTCCTTGAGCCAGGGGTGCTTGGCCAGCAGAACATATCGGCAACTCTAGTTACCAGTATTGACGCTCCTCATGGCGGGATCCTGAACCAAGGTTCGTACCTCGTGCGCTTCGAGCTCGAGTTCGACTACGTGCATCCATCCAACGGCACCTCTGAGCACGCTCTCATGAGGTCCAGAGGTTTCTTCACCTCGGAGGAATGGGAGTTCGCGACGCAGGACCCGACGATACCCAGCGACCCCAACTACCTGGGAGGGCTCAATCTTACCCACCTTGGCGTTTCAGGGATACTGCCGGACACCTCTTTTGGAGTATTGGAGCCGTTCCCGGCCCTGGTCTTCTACGCCCTGGTGATCGCCGCTGTGGTGGCTATCGTCCTTGCATTGCTCTTCTACCTGGAGGAGAACCCGGACCAGTGGCCCGGACTGGCGAACCCGTGGATAAGGTTCCGGAGCTCGATGAAGCAGTCCAAGAGGATATCCCAGAAGAAGAAAGATGACGCTAGCTCCCGCAAAAAGGTTTAATACCCATTCTTACCTTTGACGCTCGGATGGACGAGGAAGAAGAGGCAAGTGCTTTTCCCAGGAAGGTCGCCTTTGCATTTTACGCATTCCTGATAGTGTTGGGTATCCTCATGTACCTGGGTTGGGGTATGTTCTTCGGATCCTGGGACCTGCTGGCGCCTGAGAACATCGGCGTGTATTCTATCGTTGTGATATTGATAGGGTTCGGAATAACAGGCGTGCTTCTCTACATGAGATCTTAGTACGTCTTGGCGACGCAGATGGGTGTTTTGGTATCGTTTCCGCAGATGATGCATTTTCCAGAGTACTCTTCGTGGCCCACCGGCTCCCCCAGGACCGACATGCCCGTCTGGTCCTCTATCTCATGTCCGCAGGACTCCTCTCCGCACCACCCCATCATTAGTATCCCGGGTTCGGTGTCATCAAGACTGTTCACCAGGTGGGTGTTCTCTCTCATCTCCTTCTCGCCCCGGTCCATCATCTCTGTCTGGATCTGATTCACCAGGTCCTTCACCTTGGATGTCATGTGGTTCCTCTGGATCATGTCCTTGCTCTCGGCGTCCCTCCGCACCACGGTTACCGCCTTGGCCTGGATGTCCTGGTTCCCGATCTCGATTCTCAACGGAACTCCCTTCGCTTCCCAGTCGTAGAACTTGTTCCCCGGTCGAAGGTCCCTCTCGTCCAGGTGCACCCTCAACCCCGCTTCCTTCAGTTCGTGGTAGACCTCCTGGCACTCGTTCTTCACCGCGGTCTTTGATCCCTTTGTCAATATAGGGATTATCACAACCTGTATCGGTGCGATCTGCGGCGGGAACATCACTCCCTTGTCGTCCCCGTGGACTGCTATTACCGCGCCCAGAAGACGCTCCGCCATGCCGAAGGTGGTCTGGTGCACCGGCTTGTGCTGCCCGTTCTCATCCTCGTAGGTTATGTTGTACGCCTCCGAGAAGTTGGTCTTGTATTGATGTATGGAACCCAGCTGCAGGGTTCTGCCAGTGGGCATCAGTGTATCTATCCCTATGGTGTATGCCGCACCCGCGAACTTGTCCCAGTCCGGCCTCTTGCACAATATGTACGGCAGGCAGTACTCCTTGCTCAGACGTTCGATGATCTCCACGTTCTCCTGAATCTGCCTCTCCGCGTCCTCGAACGAATCGTGGCAGGTGTGCGACTCGAAGAAATGTATCTCCCTGACCCGCATGAACGCCCTTGTCTGCTTGGTCTCGTACCTGAAGACGTTCACTATCTGGTACACTTTGAGCGGCAGGTCGGCATGAGAACGCACCCACAGGGCGAAAACGGGATACATAGCGGTCTCGCTGGTCGGTCTCAACAGAAGTCTCACGTCCAGCTCTGTGGTCCCTGCATGCGTGACCCAGTAGACCCACTCCTCGAACCCCTTGATGTGGTCCGCCTCCTTCTTGAACTCCGTTTCAGGGATGAGAAGCGGGAAATAGACCTCGTCGTGGTCGGTGGCGTCGAACTCCCTCCGGATGAATCCATCTATCAGTTTCATGGCCTTCCATCCGTACGGGGTCCAGATGTTCATGCCCTTGATCGGGTATCTCTTGTCGCTGAGATTGGCCTTCTCTATGACCTCAGGGTACCATTCTGTGAAATCATCTCTCTTCCTCATATTATCTCACCAAGGTGTATGCCCCCATTCTAATGAGGGTTTTGGTCGGTCAAAAATGAAAAAAGGTTAGAGGGTGGCACCGCAGAGGAAGCACTCCGAAGCGTCACCGGGGACCACTGTTCCGCATGAGGGACATTCCTTGGTCTCGCCGGCTGGTGCTTCTTCGGCTGGCGCAGCCTCTTCCGCCGCTGGGACGGCTGCTGCTACTGGTGCGGGTGCCGCTTCTGGCGCAGCCTCTGGAGCTGGGGCGGGGGCCTCTGGTTCTGGTTCGGCTGGAGCCGCTTCCTCTTC
>JAZGCT010000172.1:0-18572 GCA_036477085.1 Thermoplasmata archaeon
GCAGATCCCCGGTTCAAATCCGGGAGTCGGGACTACTTCTCGATGGTCGTTCATGAGAGGTGATGAAGATGAGAATCACTGTGGAGAGGCCTTCAGAGGAAGAAGTCCATCGTCTGACATCGAAATATGGGAAACCAATGGTGAGAGAATTCCACATCGACCTGCGCGATAGGGATGAAATCCAGGACTACCCAGAGTGTAAGGGCGGTACTAGGATAGGAATCAAATTGGATGATGGGATTGTCCTGGTTAGATCTCGGAAAGGAGGCGTATTCGGACTCCCTGGTGGACGGATCTGGGCTGACGAGTCAGTAGAAGACGGGGCAATCAGAGAAGTCAAAGAAGAAACTGGACTTACTGTCGAGCTAAGAGGATTGCCCGAGATTCAAAAGTGCCAGTACCTCTTCAAGAACTGGAATCTAGAAAGGTGGATATTCGTGTTCATCGCTGATGTTTTGAGCGGGACCCTAGAACCCACTGACAAGGCCGAGATTGGGAAGGCCGCGGTTTTCCAGGAGCCGCCCTCAGATTATGGACAGGATCACTGGCTGAGGGATATCTGGAACGAGTGCTTGAGCCCTTAGAGCTGGCAGACGTTTTCCTCCGAAATCTATATATATGGTCGAACATATAACCCTGATTTGTCAGACAAAAGTCTGACCCACTTCAATTCGAAGGGATGGGATTGATACTTAGCAAGAAAAAGCGAAAGCAGATCTCGACAGACCCTGTCACCCAGCGACTGGTCGAGGGCGGTGTTTTGTCCCTGCATACCGATGAAGGCATATACCAGGCCAGCAAGGGCAGGACGAAATTCCCCTACAGCTTCTGGACCGGTACGAAATACATCCTGACATTCTCTGTGCTACTGTGGTGGCTCCCGACGCTCGGGCAGATGATAGCAGGATATGTAGGAGGTAGGAAGACAGCGGGTCCTTGGAAGGGCGTTGTTGCGGCAGTTCTTCCAGTGTCCTTGATCTTTGGGTTCACGTACATGTTTGACTCCGGGATCCTGATCAATGAGATCGGCTATTTGATGGCGATTCCATCCATGATGGCGGGATATGTAGCATCCGGCGTTCCGATACTCGCACCATACATCGAGTTCGCCATGGAGTATCTGGGAGCCTTTGTGGCGGCACTCAAGGTCACCTTTGCCACCGGCCTCAACGGATACTTCGTCACGATAATCTTCGCCTATATCGGGGGTGTCGTGGGACAGCAGGCCAAGAGGGAGCTTGTCATCAGGACGGCAAGCCCTATTGTGGCATTGCCCGCGATCAGTTCAAGAGTACCAATATCATCAACGAGGGATACCATGAGAAAATCTGCAACCTGGTGGGGTAAACACCCTGAAAAGTTGGACAGCATGAACAAGATACCGGTAAGAACCGTAGCCAAGAAGAGAAGGGCAGCTCCGGCGCCCAAAAAAGTAGCGGCAAAACCCAAGCCCCAGTCAAAGACGACTCCAGCCAAGGCCACAAACGCAAGCGCTGCCACACAGAAGGACTTGGGTAGAAAGGCCTACGACAAGGGTACGGTCAACAAGAGGCTCGTAGAGAGGGCCCTTGGACGGTATCAGAAGCGTTAATCCACGCTAAGTCTCGAAAGGTTTTTATCTTCTGGGACATTCTTAACCGGAGGTAGTATGTTCTGTCCGAAGTGCAAATCGTTGCTGTATCCAGAAGATGGGAAGATGGTCTGCCGAAAGGAAGACTGCGGTTACACCTCCGACATGGGCAAGCCCGAGACAAGCGTCAAGAAGACAAAGAAGGTGAAGGCGGATATCCTGGTACTGGACGAGATAACCAAGACTATGCCAACCACCAAGGTCGAATGCGATGAGTGCGGGAACAACGAAGCGACTTACACCATGAGACAGACCAGAGCAGCAGATGAACCCACGACAAGGATCTACAGATGCACAAAATGCAGCAACACCTGGAGAGAGTTCTGAAGGGACTTCATCTCCGCAAGAATAGTTTTATAACTTCACAATCGATTACCTGCGAGAAAGGGGGAGCGTATGTTTAACGCGAAGGCAAAGTCAGAAGTTCTTAGAGAGTTGATAGATGTCGTTTCCACCCTAGTGGACGAGGTCAAGTTCAATGTTACGAAGAACGGGATTGGAGTGAAGGCGGTTGATCCAGCGCATGTCGCGATGGTGGATCTTTCCCTTGAGAAGAGCGCTTTCGAGGAATTCAAGGGCGACGATTCAGAGATCGGCATTGACATCAACAAGATGAGGGAGGTCCTCAAGCTGGCAAGAGTGGGTGAGATCATCAGCATGGAACTTGACGAGGAAAAGAACAGGTTGGTGATGTCCGTGGGCAACATAGTGAGAAGGATGTCCCTTGTCGACACCGCAGGCATGTCCGACCCGAAGGTCCCAAGTCTGGACCTCCCCGCAAAGCTCTCAGTGAGGACGGATGAGCTTCGTCAGGGTATCAGGGCATCTGAGTCCGTCTCCGACCACATAGCGCTAATCTCGACTCCGGACGGTTTTGAGATGATATCCGAGGGGGACACCGATTCGGTCAATCTGAAACTTCCAAAGGACCTTCTGGAAGAACTGTCGTGCAAGGAGACCGTGAGGGCGTTGTTCCCGCTTGACTACTTCTCCAGCATGATCAAGGCCGTTAGCTCGGCTGAGTCGATAACGATGCACCTCGGGAACGACTACCCGGTAAGATTGGAGTTCAAGATCGCCGATGGGAAGGGTGAGGTCAAGTACCTTCTGGCGCCGAGAATAGAGAGCGAGTAATCTTTTAGCCTATCTGCCGGCCAACACAAGCACTGAGAGGATGTCCGCAGCATCCTTGCAAAAGTCACTGGCGTTCTCAACCCCTGCAAGTAGGTCGTTCAGCAGTATCACGACCCTCGGGTCCGCAGTGGATTTCACCAAGGCTTTCTTTGTTCTGTAGTAAAGGTCGTCTATCACGTGTTCCATACGGTTCACTTCCCTAGCACCTCTGATAACCCCGTCCGCGTCCTCACCGAAGGCAGCCACTGTCTTGGAGAGCGATCTCGCGCAATCTACTGTGTTCTTCGTAATCTCCTTGTACTCTGCCCACAGCTCAGGAGGAATGTGTATCTCTGCCTCTATCAGTATCTGGAGGTTCCTTCCTGCGACTTTCGCCCAGTCCGCCACCAAATCGATTCGCTTGACAAGGTGCATAAGATCCTCACGGTCCCTGGACTCAAGCTCTCCTCTGGTTAACTCATTGAACAGTTCCCTCTCAATCGTGTCCGCCTCACTCTCCCTCAGCATTAACCGGTGAAGAGCATCTATGGCACGAGTCCTGTCATCGGCCATAGCAGCTCCGACCGCCTTGTCCAGCTCCACACACGTGTCCACGATCCTTATTACGTGGTCCCTTGTCTTAGAAGCGATCACAGATTCCTTCCTTCTGGAAAACCAGCCTAGCAATGCCTTCTCACTCAAGTCTCAGCACCTCCCTGAGTCCCTCGGGGGGCCTCTCAAACACCAATGTGTCAGTTGGGTTGAATTCTACCATAACTCTATCCCCTGCATAAACTCTTTCATGTTGAATCGGTGAATCAATAAGTACTGGGTCATCCGTCGCCAGCATGACCTCGTATCGAAGGAATGAACCCATGAACTGTACTTCCCGCACCTCTCCGGGGACACTGTTCGCACTGAAATCCTTACAGAACTTCAGATTCTCAGGTCTGGTGAACAAGACCAGAGCATCTCCCTCAGTTACGTCCATCGGCGGGACAAACAGAAACTGCTCGTTCCTGAGTTCGATCTGGCACCACTTCCCCGGCATCCTCTTCACGCTGCCTTCCAAGAAGTTGCCCTCTCCAACGAAGTTCGCCGTGAAGATGTGTCTTGGTTTCTCATACAACTGCCTTGGGGTCCCGATCTCGACTATCTCACCCTTTTTCATGACGACAGTACGGTCAGCGACGGAAAGCGCTTCCTCTTGATCATGGGTCACATGGATGGCTGTCAGGCCCAGCCTCTTCACAAGTCTTCTGAGCTCATACCTCAGATCGATTCTCACCCTTGCATCAAGAGCGGAAAGGGGTTCATCGAGGATAATGAGCTTAGCTTTGGTGGCCAGGGCTCTTGCGATTCCTGTCTTCTGCTGAGCCCCACCGCTTAACTGGTTCGGAAAAACCCCTCTCATTTGAAGAAGATTGACCAATCTCAATGAATCCTCCCCGGTCTTGACCAGCTCTTCGTCCGGCCAATCCTTCACTCTGGGGGCGTACGTTGTGTTCTCCCAGACCGTCATGTGTGGAAACAGTTCGATCCCTTGGAAAACGTAGCCAAGATCCCTATCTTCGGTTGGTACATTGGCCATGTCCTTGCCATCAATGAGAATCTGCCCCTCTGTGGACTCCCAGACTCCGGAGATGAGCTTCACCAATGTTGTCTTGCCACAGCCGCTGGGACCAACGATGGAGAGATATTCCCCGTCTTCGATGGTGAGGTTTGTTGTGTTGACCGCGACGATCTTTCCGAATCTCTTGGAGACGTTTCTGAGTTCGATCCTGGGCACTATTCAACCTCCAGTTCTTTCTCAAGTCCTTCATCTGGTATGGGAAACACAATGGCCTGACCTCGGTCGAAGTGAAGGGTCACATCCTCGCCCTCGGCCATAGTGGCAGAAACCTCTGCCAGCACCTTCGCTTTCAGGTTTCCATATTCGGATGATATCTCAATGCTGGAAAGCCTGCCAAGGAACAGTTCCCTCTCCAGCGTTCCAGGGAGCTTGTTCAGACCTTCCTCCTTCCCTTTGCTGACATGACATCTTTCCGTCTTGATTCCGACACAAACCTCGGAACCCACGGGAATATCAGTGGGGCGAGCGCTCACCTTCAGGCCATCACATTTGACAAGCGACCCTCTTTCATTCTTCTCTTGGATCGTGCCACAGAAGAAGTTCGCCTCCCCCACGAAATGCTGGACGAAAGGCGACACGGGGTCATCGTAGATCTCGGCCGGAGTGCCCACCTGTATTATCTTGCCTTTGCGAAGAATCACTATCCTGTCGGCTATCGTTATGGCTTCTTCCTGGTCATGGGTCACGTGGAGACCGGTTATTCCAAGGTCCTTGGACATCCTTCGGAGCTCGGTTCTTAGGCTGAGCCTCAGTCTTGCGTCAAGAGCCCTCAACGGTTCATCAAGGAGGAGTGTTCTAACGTTAGTGGATAAGGCTCTGGCCAACGCATTTCGTTGCTTCATTCCTCCGCTAAGCTCGTTGGGGAATGCATCCACTCTGTCCTGAAGTCTGACCAGGTTCAACATCTCCTTGACGATCTTGTCCTGATTGGCTGGATTCCAGTTCCTGACCTCAGGGCCGAATTCAGTGTTCTCCAAGACGTTCATATGGGGGAAGAGGGAGTACGTCTGGGAAAGGTATACCACACCACGCTCTTCAGGATCGGCCTTGGTGACTATCTTGTCGTCAAGCAAGATGTCGCCAGAGTCCAGCTCTTCTAGGCCGGCGATCACACGGAGCATGGTCGTCTTTCCCGCCCCAGTGGGTCCAAGGATTACCACGTACTCGCCCTTTTCGATCTTAATGGAAACATCGGAAAGAGCGACCACGTCGCCGAACTTCTTTGAGACATTTCGCAGCTCCAGACCCATCTTGTTCAGGCCCCCCTCTTGATTAGTGCTCTGATAAGAAGGATGACGATGAACGAGAAGATTATCAGGATGGCGCTCGAGATTCCAGCGACATAATAGCTCCCAGATCTGATCAATGACACTATGTATACCGGTGCTGTGATCGCTTCTGGACTGACAGCAATGGTGGCCCCTGTCTCCCCAACACTACGGGTGAAGGTCATTATCGCCCCGGAGAGTATGGACATCTTGATCAACGGGAATGTCACCCTCCTGAACCCCTGCAGGGGCTTCGCTCCCAGCGTTCTCGCAGTTTCCTCGTATTCGGGACTCAACTGCTCGAGAGCTCCTACCACATTTCTCACGACATAAGGATAGGTGAACGCAATGTGGGCCATGATTATGATGAGAATCTCTGATGTCACCGGGATGATATTCTGAGTGCTCCAGAACAGACCTAAAGAGAACCCCAGCGCAGCGGTGGGAACCACGAAGGGAATGTTAGATAGAACATCAAGCGTTGTAGATACTTTCTTGTTCTTGTGTCGAGCGACCAATATGCCCATGGGAATCCCAAGGACCAGAACGATCAAAGTGACGATTCCAGCTACGAAGAATGAGTAACCCAGACTCATCCAGAATCCCGTTAGATCGGCGTGCTCCGGCTGCGGTGTTGCAACATATCCGAAGATGTAGAAAGCGGGGAGAAGGACCACGAAGATCAGGAAGAGGAGGACGGCCACGTCCTTTGCCTTTGGGACCCAACCTCGGCTTAGTTTCCTTTCGAACTTAGGCCAGACCTTCTTAATCGGAAGCTTAGCCCTCATGATAATGAACTTGGCCACCATGATCAGTGTCAGTGACAGCAATATTAACAGAAAGCTCAGGAAGGCTAGGCCTGGAACGAGAGTCGGATTGAAGACGGAGGCCCCCTTCCAGGTGCCAATCAGCGCGGTAGCATTGACTTCCCTGCTGGATATGGTCGCTAAGGCTACCATCACACCCCCAGTCTCGCTTAAAGTCTTGGCAAGGCAGAGTGTGACGGCTGTGACCAGACCCGCCCTGAAGAGGGGGAGAGTAATCGTCCTGGCCGTTGTGAATTTACTGGCCCCGCATGTCCCCGCAACCGTATCATACTCAACGTTCAGCTCTTCGAGGATCGCAACCAATGGCCTGACCATATAGGGGAACGAGAACACCACCATCAACAGCGTGAGCAGGATGACAGGAGATGAAGTGATGCTGAGGGCACCAAGAGGTTTGTCCACGATGCCGGGGGTCATTCCCCAAAAGAGAGCGGCAGAGAAGCCTGTCGCGGCCGTGGGGAACGCCAGAGGAATATCTACGAGGGTGTTCAGCTGGTCCTTCCATTTCGGGCTCTTTCTCACCAGATACCATGCAAGTGGGAGGCCCACGACAAAATCAATCAATGTAGCCATCACTGAGACCTCGAAGGAAAGGGTTACTGCACCCGTGATGGAATCAAGTGTTGATTCGCTGAATGTGTATTGCAGAGACACTGGAACGGGTGAATCCACCTTCTCACCGATGGAACTGATGCCATGCTGATTCGACTCAGCCCACATCCCCTGGGAGTTGACCACCCTCACCCGATAGAAGTGTTCACCTGGTTGGGGGGCAACGACCGTTGTTGAGTTTGACTGACTGTCAGTGATGTTGGCGACAAGGTTGCCGGGTACGGGCACGAATCCGTGGACCATGGAGTAATAAACCTCATACTGCAGAAAATCGGGATCCTCGCTTCTGGTCCAGTTCAGTGTCAGGTTGTCGCCGGAGATTTCGGAGACGGTGAGATCTATGGTTGACGGGAATGACAATTGACTTGAAACATCGTCGCTCATGGCGTTCGAGACGGTTCCGAGACCGTTGTCGTCCACGACAAGTACCCTGAAGAAGTGGTCTTGATCTGCCTGTAGGGTGTTGACAATTGTGGAAGTTGCGGACCTGGCTGTATTGAGACTGACATCCCCGCTCTCGGTATTGATTAGAATCTCCAGCGTGGAGGCATCCGGATAGAAATCTGGGTCGGTTGACGCATGGATCTCATATCCAGCGAAGAGCTGATCATCGCTTTTGGTCCATTCGAGTGTCGAAGATTTCTTGTCAGAGAGAACGTAATTCGATACGTCATCCCAGCCAGTCACCAAGTATGAAAGAACGTAGACCGTGGGCAGGAGGATCAGAATAAGGAAGAAGAGGATGATAAATATATACCAACCTTTCCGGACGGGTCTTTTTGACAGGATTTCCAGTAATCCCCTTCCCATAGCCACATCCTCACTCAATGTGAGTTGATTTCACTCTTGCTCGACAAGAATGCGACATCGGTAATATGGTTTGCTACGGAGAAATATGTAGGCTATATAGAAGACGGTACGGCACGATTTGCCTATTCCGCGAAGTCCATGCCCTGATCCTTGAACTGCCTCATCAGCTGCCTTCGCATCTTCCTATTCCCAACGATACCTTTAATGGCCTTCTTGGACAGGTTGAACTGCTTCAAAAGCTCCCTGACATCATCAACCGACGTCCCACTGCCCCTGGCAATCCTTTTAATCCTGGAAGACTTGATTATCTTGGGATTCGTGAGCTCTTCTTCCGTCATGGAATCCATCATGACCCGGTATCCCCCCAGCTTCTCCTGCATCTCCTCCAGTTCTTCGTCAGACAGTTTGCCGGACATCCCTGGGATGAAGCTCATGATCTTTTGCAGCGGCCCCATCTTGGACATCATATCCATCTGATCGTACATCTCACGCAACGTGAACTTGCCCGATAGCAACCTTCTGGCTGTCTCCTCGGCCTTCTCCGTGTCCAAGACCTCGTCCGCTCTCTCCAGCAGGGCCTGGATGTCGCCCATGCCCAGAAGTCGCGATATGAATCTGGGTGGATCGAACTTCTCGAAATCGTCCATCTTCTCCCCTGTTCCGATGAATACTATGGGAGCTTCGGTCTCCGAAACAGCGCTCAACGCGCCACCACCTTTGGCACTACCGTCCAACTTGGTGACTATGACCGAAGTTACCCCGACAGCTTCATGAAATGCCTTTGCCTGGGGACCAGCCTGCTGACCTATGGTGGCGTCAAGAACGAGTATGGTCTCGTCGGGTCTGGCTATCCTTGAGAGCCTCACAATCTCTTCTTTAAGATCCAGTTCCAGGGAATGCCTGCCGCTCGTGTCGATGATTACCACCTGGAAGTCCTTGAAGTGCTCTATCCCTTCCCGGACAACCCTTTCCGCCCTCTTCTCCTTGGGGTTCCCGTAGATGGGGACATTGATGCTCTCCACTACCTGGGCAAGCTGTTCGTATGCGGCTGGTCTATGGGTATCCCCTGCGACAACTCCCACGTTCAGGCCCTTTTTCTGGAAATACCTTGATAGCTTCCCGATCGTGGTCGTCTTTCCCGAACCGTACAGCCCGACAATCAGTATCCTCTGCTTTTCCAGTTTAATCTCCTTGCTGCCGTGGAGGATCTCTACCATGAGATCGTAGATTATTCTGATGACATGTTCCTGTAGCGTCATGCCCGGTGGAGGATCGTCCTCGATCGCCCTCTTCTCAAGAGCCTTTGTGAGCTTCAGGGCGAGTTCGACCTTGACATCGGCCTGGATCAGCGCCCTCTGGATGTCCTTGACGACCTCTTTCAGCAGTCGCTTATCGACATGGCTAGCACTGGCGACCTTCTTCAGGATCTTGCAGATCGAGCTACCCAGTCTCTCCAGCACCATCGAGGAATGATTCGGTCTCTGCGTATATTAAGGTAGTGGTTGGGGTGAATCGGAAATAATAAGAGCTTGTAGACCAATTTTGCCTTGAAATGACGAGGAAGACCATAGAATGTCCAGTTTGTGAGATCACTGTCAAAGTGGAGAACGTGAAGAACCACCTGAGAAAGGTCCACCCGGGGAAGAAGGTAGACGTTGAGGAACTGGACCTTCCGAGGATGAAGAAGCCAAAACGAGTCGGCGCGTACCCTGGTAGCAGAGCCTGGCGGAAGTGGGCCGCTCTGGTCGTAGTCCTGGTGGTCCTGGCCGTCGTCGTGTTCTTGATGCTTCCGCCCGAGGATGGGGAAGAGGAGCCTAACTACGCCCCGAACTTCGAGGTCAATGATGTAGATGATAAGCACTTCAGCTTGAATCTCAACATCGGTTCCAGACCGATACTCATCGAGTTCTTCGATGCTAACGAAGATGACAGCAGGGATATGGCTTCGGTGATGACGAATCTCTCAGCTCAGTTCGGGAGTCAGCTGAAGATAGTGTCCTTGTCATGGCGACTCAGCCCTGAGCTAAAGGTATACAGGAACTACTACGGGGCAGACTGGATCTTCGCACACGCCCCCCAGAACATCATCGATGATTATGGCGTAACCGAGTATCCAACATACTTTCTGCTGGACAAGTCAGGCATCATTCGGTTTCAGTTTGCTGGGAAGATCTTCCTCGAAGACTTTGCGGGCATCATCGACCCCTGGGTGTAGCATTTCCGCCGCCATAAAATCGAAGCAGGCACCAACTTTTTGACGTAATAAAAAAGAAGGGAGGGCTAGCCTTGTCAGAAGGGATGGGATGCACTCTAACGAACTAGCCCAAAATTTCCCCATCCTTATAACATACCGCTGATATATAAAACTTTCTCGGAGAATGAATATCCAGTGCTCTTGCCAGTATCACAAATAACCCGACTTCTGCAGGGTCATGAGGTCCTCTGTGCTGAGCTTCTCCCCCTTCTTGAACCGACCATAGATGTCCTCGGCCTCTCTCATAGCGACCTTCTCGTCCCCGCGAACCCTGGCCATCCGGTGCTTGAACCTCATCCCGCTGATGATCTTGTCCAGGTCATGGACCTTCCTGATGTAGTCGATGTGCATCCTGTGCTCTTCATCGGCCAGCATCTTGGTCTTGATAAACTCTTCCTGCGCAAGGTCCGCTTCCTTCCTGGACCCGTCGCTTGTCTCGTATAGCTCGGTCATCTTGTCATGATCCATCTGGGCCGCGTCAGCGACTTCGCCAACCTTCTTGTGTAAGGCCTCGGCCTTCGCCTTGGTCTCCCTGAGCTCCTTGATCGCCAACTTGACCTCTTCATTCTCCTCGAGCTCCGTTTCCCTTGCTTTTATCTCGTTCTCGATCCGAGACATGTCTTCAATCAGGTCCTTTTCCTTATCTGGAGTCAGGACGGATGTCATCTGTCGGAACTCGAGCGCTCTGAGGTCCTTCTTGAGCTTCCCCAATGGTATTCGTCCTTTGGGGAGGTTTCTCCTCTTTATCCTGGATACCGATTCGGTGAGTTCGTTCACCTTGGCATTCCATTCATCCCTATCCTTCTTGAGGCCCTGTACTTCCTCGTTGAGCCCGTCGCGTGACTCCCGGTGCATGGATGCCTCATCCACGATCCCTCTGACCTTTGCATTGAAGAAATCCCTCTTCTCCACCCATTCCTTGGTCTTGTCGTTGAGGATGTTCCTTCTCCGCTTGTGGTCCTCTGCCTCCCGGTTGAGCTCCTCCCTCTCCTTTTCCAAATCCGCCAATGTGAGCTGGTCATCTGGGCCTGCCTTGACCTCCTCTGAGGGCGCTTCCTCTGGGCTCTCCTCAACTTCATCAGAAGGTTGCTCTTCCGGAATCTCTTCCGCCGGAGCTTCGTCTGATTCCTCGGAAGGTTGTTCTTCTGCAGGTTCTTCCTTGGAATCCTCGGAAGGTTGTTCTTCCGATGGCTCTTCCGTTGGGCCTTCTTCGGATTCCTCGGTTGTCTCCAGAATCTGTTCCTCCTTGCTCTCCTCAACGGGCTCGATTGACTCCTCGGGAGGATTGTCAATTGCCTGCTCTTCGGGTTCTTCAGTCACGGTATGCTATTGAATGGACTGTGGGTAGATAATGTTTTCTCCGGCTGGTTTTCTCAGAACACACTGATCTCGCCATTGACCAGTTTATTGGTCAGGGAGGTGATGTTCTCCAGATGATTGTCTATGATGCCCCTGACATCCGATTCAAGGCTACTTATCTTGACGCCTTCAGCTGGTATCAATTGGGCGCTTGCACCCTGGGGCATGTCGATAGGCGCTCCGATCTGGGACACCAGTCTTACTTGAGCTTCCAGAACATCACCGCCACATTCGTCGGCGATGTCGGAAGCCATCATCTTTGCTAGAACGTTGTACAGCTTTCCAACATGTGTGACCGGGTTCTTACCGGCCGCGGCTTCCATGCTCATGGGTCTGTATGGTGTGATCAGGCCGTTAGCACGATTCCCCCTACCAACCGAGCCATCATCCCCATTCTCCATGGAAAGCCCGGTAACCGTCAGGTAGAAGACTCCTTCCTCGTAATCGTCAGCATTGTTCACAAACACCTTGACCTCTCGAGATGTGGCCTTCGAGGCAGAATCCAAGACCTTGTCTCCGAGCTGTTCAACGACGCTTTGGTAGTGATCGATATCTGGAATGAGCTTGTCCACCATTGCCGCTGCTACGGTAAGGTTGAGATGGTCCTCATTCCTCCATGCCATGACCTTAACGTCCTGTCCAACCTCAGGCATCTCCTGCTTGAGTGGTCCATTTATGTACCGCTCCACATCGAACGTTATCCTCTCAGTCTCGCTGAGCGGAGCAAAGGAGACACCGAACGAGGTGTCATTGGCCAGCATCTTCTCTGTCTCATAAAGCCCTCTCAGGTCAATGGAGCCTTCACCGATCCTGCAGTCCAGCATCACATCCGCATCAAGGTTGAGATGTGTGCAATTCTGCACGAGATAATCCCTTGCGGCCTTGATCGCCTCGGCCCGGTATGGTAGTCTCTCTCCGTCCACAGTGGTGGTTGCTCTCCCAACAAGGAGAATGTAGACCGGGGCCAGTATGACCCCTCCGCCAAATGTAGGGGCCGATTGTCCCCCGACTATCTGCACTTCATCAGTGTTGTGATGGAGAATCCTGCCATATCTCTTGAGATACATCTTGCTGAGCGCTCTGCTGACGCTCTCCGCGAGTCCATCCGCGATACTGTCTGGATGGCCGATGCCTTTCCTCTCGACGATCTCTGTCCTGCATTGCTCTATGGGTCTTTGGTCTAGTTCCTCGATGATGATGTTCCTGGTCATAGGGGCCCTCCCCGGATTTCCTTGCTATCTCATAGGAAAATATATCTTTTTCGGTTTATTGGACAGTTAACTAGTCTTCCAGTCGAACTTCGTATTCCATCAGATCATCCGCCAGGATGGTGTTCTCGAACTCGGCTTTGGCCTCTTCCAACAGAGGTGCAGCATCATCATACCTAGGACTGATGTGAACAAGGAACAGGACCTTGGCATTACACTCCTTGGCTATCTCTGCTGCCTGTTTTGCTGTGGAATGTCCGTACTTGTTGGCCTTCTCTTCCATCGAACTCTCTGCCGTTGCATCATGTATGAGGACGTCGCAGTCTTTTGCCGCCTCCGCAATCTCCGATGATGGTGTGGTGTCACCAGTGTACACGATCTTCCTGCCCTTTCTCGGAGGACCCATCACCATGTCCGGGGTGAAGACCTTGTCGTCTACCTTCACTTCCTCTCCCCTCTGGAGCCTACGGTACAGTGGTCCTTCGGGTATGCCAAGTTGTTTGGCCTTCTCCAGGTCAAATCTCCCGGGCCGGTCCCATTCCTCTATGGAATAGCCAAGACATGGTACGTTATGCTTTGCCCGGAAGGTGGAAATCCTGTACGCATCAAAATCAACTGTTTCACCGGGCTCCAAATCTCTGACCTCGACCCTGAAACCAGGGCTGAAGTATCCCAATTCCAGAAGCGTCTTGACCAGGTTGACCGTTCCCACCGGACCGAACACCTTCAGGTCGTCCTCACGGTCGTTCAGCGTCATGCTCTGTATCAGGCCGGGCAGACCCAGGAAATGATCGCCGTGAAAATGTGAGATGAGAACGATCTTGGTCTGCATGAAGGACAGGGGCGATAGCATGAACTGCCTCTGGGTCCCTTCGCCGCAATCGAGGAGGATTATCTCTTTCCCCTTCTTGACCGCGATCGAGAGGACGTTCCTTTCCGGTGATGGCCAGCTTCCACCTGTTCCCAGGAATACTATCTTCACGCACGTGGAAAGGGGGGAAATACGCTTTAATCTTTCTGGGCTTAGGGGCTGTGAAGCGATATTCTATAAAGCATGTTCACATAACTCGTGGCAGGGGGTACACCCTTGATGCAATTAGATGGTGAGTCCCTTTCCATAGAGGATTTGGTCAGCATTGCTCGGGCGAGAGAAAAGGTCAAACTGGCACCCTCAGCACTGAAGGCAATTGACGATTCCAGCGCAGCTCTATTGGAGACGGTCAAGAAAGGAGAGGTGGCATACGGCATCAAGACCGGGTTCGGAGAACTGGCGAACGTGAGGATCCCGGATAAGGATGTCGTCAAGCTTCAGAAGAACCTGATCAGAAGTCATTCCGCTGGGGTCGGTGATCCCCTTCCAGAGGATGTTGTGAGAGGCATAATGACTTTGAGAGCGAACTCATTTGCAAAGGGATACTCGGGTGTGAGAAGGGAGGTTGTGCTCGGTCTCCTTCACATGTTGAACGAAGGCATCGTTCCTTTGGTTCCGGAAAAGGGTTCTGTTGGTGCGAGCGGTGATCTTGCCCCACTTGCCCATATCGCTCTAGCCGCGATGGGAGAGGGGAAGGTTCAGTACGAGGGGAGAATGATGAACTCTTCAACGGCGCTCAAGTCCGCAAAGATGAAGCCCCTGAAGTACGAATCGAAGGATGCGCTGGCCCTGGTGAACGGGACGGCAGCGATGACCGCGATTGGCGCCCTCTGCCTGCATGACGCTGAGAATCTCATGAAGGATGCCCAAATAGCTGGGTCGATGAGTTTCGAGGCTTGGAGAGGGTCGAGCCGACCCTTTGACAAGAGGATATCCGAGGTCAGACCTCACCTCGGCCAGGTAATCTGTTCGAAGAACCTGCTCAGCCTGTTGAAGAACAGCGAGATCATTCCGTCGCACAAGGACTGTCCAAAGGTCCAGGATGCCTACACGTTGAGATGCATGCCCCAGGTCTTCGGATCCGTTCACGACACCATGGATTTCGTTCGGAAGACGATCAAGGTCGAGATGAACTCGGCCACTGACAACCCTCTGATCTTCTCAAAGGATAATCAGGTCTTCTCGGGCGGGAACTTCCACGGACAACCTGTAGCGATGGCAATGGATAATCTGGGACTGGCACTCACCGTGCTTGGTAACTTCTCAGAAAGGAGGATTTCCCGTCTCATGGATGGACATCTGAGCGGATTGCCACCTTTTCTGATCGAAGATGGAGGACTCAACTCCGGAATGATGATACTTCAGTGCACTGCCGCCGCGCTTGCCTCAGAGAACAAGGTCCTGGCACATCCGTCAAGCTCGGACACCATACCCACATCCGCAAATCAAGAAGATTTCGTCAGTATGGGCATGTCCGCGGCCCTGCATGCGCGGAGGATCCTGTCGAACGTCCAATACATAGTGGCGATAGAATACATTTGCTCCGCCCAAGGCCTGGATTTTCTGAAACCCCTCAGACCTGGGAAGGGTACTCTGGCCGCCTATGAGATGATCAGAAAGAAGATACCAAAACTCATTCAGGACCGTGTCCTTTCGGACGATGTTGAGGCAGTGTACGGCATCATTCAGAAAGGAGAACTGGTGAAAGAAGTTGAAAAAGCCACGAAACCACTCTATTAGGAGATGGCAGCTTCGCACTTGGGACATGTCTCGGCCGTCTTGGCGCAGAGCTCGTGAAAAACATCTCCGCATTTCTTGCACCTGACAACCTTCAATCCCTTCTTTATGGCGCCCTTGCAGATCGGACAGTTCGTGGATTTTTCGGCGGTCTCGACCTTGATCTCTTCTCGGGCACCGACGTTGACAGTGGCCACCGTTTCGAACATATAGGCCTTCTCGTCGAATATCCTGATGGTGGTCGCTTTGATGGCAAGGGGGACCTCCCCGGTACCAGTTATCTTGATCTTCACCGGAAGTTCCTCAAAGCCGGTCGCTCTGAGAGTTGGGATCAACTTGAGTCCTTCCACGTCTGCAGCTCCCAGGATCTCGACGACGACATTCTTCGCAAGTGCCTTTCCGCTGTTTGTGATGGTGATCTTGGCGTCGCTCCATTCATCGATCTTTGGGTCCTTGATCTCGAGAACCGCTTCCAGCACAGGCGAAAATGCATCCATGGAAACTTTTGCACTCTCGTTCGCCTCTTCTATGAGCTTGAGAGACCCCTCCCTGTCAGTTTCCTTGAGCTCCAGGGCATTTATGAGTGCCTTCTCAGCGTCCTTGACGTCGATACCGAACTTCTTAGCGGAACTTATGGTTGTGGTCGCCTGATAGGACAGATCGAAGAACTCCTTCTCCAGTCGTCTCTTGGACTCGACCGCTTCCACGCTCTTCTCCGCGAGTTCGATCGCAGTCTCGAATTCTCCATTCTTCACAGCGGCCTTTGCCTCTTCAATAAGATCCTGACTGTCCGTGACGTCAGCGTCCATCTTGGTGGCGTGAATGATAGCGGCCTCCGAGTTCTCAATGACCTCGCCCACCCTGTCCTTGAGACCGTTGCGGACCGCCTCCTCGCTCCCCACGATTATGTCCATAGCTTGAGTGTAATTCTCGCTGTCTAACAGCGCATTGGCTTCCGAGATCATCCACCGGACACCTTCGGTGTCTATACCGAGGTTCTCACACCTCTCAATGCCCTTGGCGACCTCTTCGAGCCTGCTGGTGAGATGGGTCTTGGCAGCCTCTGCAGCCGCTAGCATGCAATCCTCGGCCAGCTCTCTTGCCTTGTCGCCGTCCCCTTCCTTCATCGCCATGTTGGCTTCCTTGAGGAGAGGAATCACATCACCCAGGTCAGCACCGATGTTCTTTGCCATCTGCATGACTCCTCTGGCCTTTTCCAGCGATGAACTTGCGGACTCGTGGGAGTCCTTTATCTTGCTGAACTCGTCACCGCCTTTTATCGCCAGTTCCACCGCTTGGACGTAGTCTCCTTTCTCGTATGCTTCCCTGGATTCATTGAGCAGATTCTCCGCCGCGGGAGCTGGAGCAGAGAAATCCTTCAACTTCTTCGTGACTGTGCTGATGGCCTTTTCCGCCATATCCTGCTGAAGCCCCACTCGCTCCACTTCGCTCTCGCTCTGCATGGCGACCTCGAGGGATTTGCGGTACTCTCCCTTTTCAAAGAGCTCCTTGGCTTCTTGGATGAACTCTTCCGCGGTCTTGGTGTTGACCCCGTCCTCCTTGGCCTTGGTAATGACATCCTCAAACGAGGTGATTGTTGCAGTGATGTAATCGTCCCTCTCACCATTGAGTTCGTTCTGACATCTCTGAGCCAGCTCAATGGCCTCCTCGAACTGCTGTGCTTCCTTCTTTTCCTTGGCCTCTTCCAGTAGGGCCTTGGACTTGGGGGTCTGGACGTTCATGTCGTCCATGGCGCTCATTAGGTTCTCCGCGTTCTTGATGAGCTCGGTGGACTTCTCAGAGAGGTTCTTGAGCCTCTCCATCTCTTCCTTGGCTTCCTTGACGTTCTTAGCCGCTTCTTCAAAGGACTCGGCCTCGAACAGACCTTTGGAAGTGGTCATGAGGTCCTCCGCTCTTGATGTGTCCATCCTCATGCTCTTCCCTTCCACGACAAGCAATTGAGTGGTTGAAATCAAGTTGGAGACGTTCTCTTTGAACAACAACACGACATCCCTTTGAGATTTGTTAGCAAGTTCAGCTGCCTCGTCGAACTTGCCTTTGTTCAGAGATGCTCTGGCTTGTTCTATCGTAGCGTCTATCTCCTCGCTCTCGAACCCGAGCTCAACGGCGGCTTGATATCTCTGGCCAACGACATCCAGCAGCTCAGATGAGTCCTTCTTGGATATCATCTCCTCGATCTTCTCTCGGCTCCTACCTGCAAGCTTGAGGGCCTGTCCGTATTTGGACTTCTCTAGTGCTTTCTTGGCTGCCAGCAACATCTCGAGCGATTTCTTGACGTCCACTCGTCTCTTCTTCGCCTCTGCGATCAGTGCTGCGCTGGAGGAGATTGCCTTGTACGCCTTCTCGTGCATCTGCAACGAATCCTCTGCCAGTCCGTCGCATTCGGTCAACGATTTGAAAACGGTCCCATAGTTCTCTGTGCCGATGGCAAGTCTCGCCTTCTTCAGGTGCCCCCTCATCTCCTCGATTTCCATTTCGAGCTTCTTTGCCTTGACCACCTTGGCCTCTATGATCGAGAATGCTTTCTCAGATAGGGTCGCCAGATCGCCGATGGCTCTCTCCCCGACGTCAACGACCTGCCTGTGCTTGTCGGCATCCATGCTTTCCGTGGCCTGGTCGTACTTGTCCCTCAGGGTCTGGATGTCAATGTCAAGAGATTCAGCAAGGTTGAGGGCGAGTTCCATGGCCTTCAATGACTTGTTCGCGAATTCCGTGAGGCTGGTCTCGACAATGTTCCTGCCCTCGTCTATGAACCCGAATGCCCTTGCGAAGTCCTCGCGGGCATATGCGGCCTCGGCCTTGTCCAGGAGCTTCCTGGCACCAACGGAGCTCTCTCCAGCCATCTTGACCTCTTTCTGAAGTGTTGAGATCGCATCTGAGAGATGAGCGTCAATGGAATCGTCGACGGAGGTTCTGCAATCCACCGCGTGCTTTATGGAAGCTTGGAAGTCCTTGGCCTTCATGGCGGCCACTGCCTTCTCTAGTATCTTGTCCTCCTCGGTCAGATCGATGCCCATCCTCTGCCCCAAGGTCAGCGACGACTCGGCGGATTCGATGGCTTCCATGGTCCTGTCTGACTGTGCCTTATCTATCGCTTCCCGACTCTTCTTGACCAGTCCAAGCACCTTTGAGAAGTCCCTAGACTGAAGTGCGATCCTGGCCTTTTCCAGTAGCTTCTTGGCGGCGGTAGTGTCAACTCCTATCTCGTCCGCAAGAGCGAAGCTCTTCT